>JAYPLH010000097.1:4968-6991 GCA_038365355.1 Fidelibacterota bacterium | reverse complement strand
TAATCATTTTCAAGTATAAATCCATTATCAGTTAACTCTTCAGTATTACTTTTTTCTCCTTTTCTAAAAGTTGAAAATGAAAGCGGATTAAGGGAAACAAAAGCTTCTATTTCTTCCCCAATTTTTTGAAGCTTCAAAGCCTCACCTAAATCATTCAATATTGTATGCCCAATGAATGACTCTGGAATCGTAACCATTCCCTGCCACCTGTAGGATAAAGTGTTCATCAACACAAAAGCGTTCTGGTCTTCCTGAAAGAGAATTTTAGCAGATTGATCAATTAAATCATCACATCCTTTGTGAATTTCTTCATACTCTTTATGAGTAGTCTGATATACCATGTTAATGCTAGATCCAGGAATAATGTCATGAAACTGATTAATTAGAAGCTTCTTCCACAGTGCATCGAGCTCTTTTGCTGGGTATTTATCTAGATCAACGCAAGACCACAACATTTCAACTGCTCGTAGTTTCCACTCCAGTTTTCGGTTTTGCTTTTTTACAAGACCATGAGTTGTGAGTGTGCCACGATGAAGCTCCAAATATAGCTCACCTACCCATGTATCTAAAGAGTCCTTCTCTTTTTCAAGTCTATGAAAAAAGTTTTTCGCGGTATCAAAACGTACTCTAGGAGAATTTTCGAGGTCCTTCATTCGAATACCTAGCTCAATATTTTCAGGCTTTGGCCCCCCTCCTCCATCTCCTACCCCAAAAAGGGAAATAAATTCATCCAATTTATCTTTCTCTTTAAATCCACTTTGAGCCGGTAACAAAAATTGTGTGTCCAATTCGCTATTATAAGTGTTCTCTGGAGGGAAATGTGTCAAAATTTCAGTCCCATCAATACCTCTCCAATGAAAAGTCTGATGCGGAAACTCATTAAACTGGCTCCAAGATAATTTTTGAGTAAGAAAAAAATTAACTCCAGATTTTTTTAAAATTTGAGGAAGTGCAGCTGAGTATCCAAACACATCAGGAAGCCATAAATTATCAACATCAACATCAAATTCATCTTTAAAAAAAGTTTTGCCATGCAATAATTGCCTAACCATGGACTCACCGCTGATTAGGTTACAATCTGCTTCGACCCACATGCCTCCCTGACATTCCCAATTCCCACTTGTTACAGCTACTTTGACTCGTTCATAGATCTCGGGATATGAATCTTTCATAAATTGATAGTGCTGCGGCTGGGAAGCACCAAAAATATATTGAGGATATTGTTCAATTATCTTGAGCTGGGTAGCAAATGTTCTAGCAGTTTTTCGTACGGTTTCCCTTACAGGCCATAACCATCCCGTGTCAATGTGCGCATGGCCAATGGCTGAAACTTTTAAATCAGAAGCAGAGGCGCATTTCTCTAATTCCACTTTTAAACAATCTCTTGATGCCTGTGCATTGCTGCGATTTTCTGCAAAAACATTGATACATTGATTTAAGGATTTTATTATTCTAATCCTTCTTACAGATTTCTTATCCAAATGCTTTACCAATCCCAATAAAATCCGAGCATCTAGGTATAAATGCCACACATCTTTATCAAAAATACCAAATTTCATTTTTTCCACTTTGGCATCAAACCATCCATAACGTTTTGGACTTTGCTCTTCAGGGTCAGGTTCTGTAAAAACGCCAAACAATGAATTTGCTGCGGCTTCCACCCATAGTTCAATTTTTTCACCACCACTGCATTCATCAATAAAAGGTACACGCGTTCTTGCAAAATTTGGATCCCAAATAGCTCCATTTGTTATACCTTGGATTGCAACGCCATTACTATCAAATACAAGGCCTTCACCAGAAAAATCTAAATCTGTAGCAGCTTGCTTACCCGACCAGTTTTTAGGGACCTCACCAGTAAGATGAAACCATGCGCTTTCCCATTTCTCCCCCCAGCTTTCACCCTCTTCAATTTTTTTATACTTTAGATCCATTCTGTCTTGAAAAGGAGTAGGCTCTTTAGACCACCCAAATTCAGCATGAAAATTTTGCTTATCAAAGACAATTAAATCTGGTAAGCGAG
>JAYPLH010000097.1:0-4868 GCA_038365355.1 Fidelibacterota bacterium | reverse complement strand
CCAAATTCAGCATGAAAATTTTGCTTATCAAAGACAATTAAATCTGGTAAGCGAGCATACCAGTTTTCAATTCTTTGAAGAACTACTTCTGTTTCTTTTTTGTTCATTAATTTTTTTCCTTTGTTACCCAGCCATCATCTTGATGGTCCCTATAGTCTGTTTTTAATTTAGTTAGCATTACCTTTAAATCATTAAGGCCACCCAGTGTAAACCAAATAATAATAAAAATTGAAAATACTATATGCACATACAGATAATTTTT
Source organism: Fidelibacterota bacterium (assembly GCA_038365355.1). Classification (GTDB taxonomy): domain Bacteria; phylum Fidelibacterota; class Marinisomatia; order Marinisomatales; family UBA1611. The sequence goes on along the minus strand of JAYPLH010000097.1, from coordinate 4,606 downwards.
CCAAAAATTCATCCAGGATGTATTGCTGACATCATTTGAAAGATTATATATTGTTCCAACTATAAAAACAATTGTCCATAAACCAGTCCATGCATAATTAAGAAGATAAATAATTTTATCTGTTTTTGTGAATTCTTCCCCCATAAGAAAAATTTTCCATCCAATTTGCGTATCCTTATTGATAATTTTTGATTCTCCTTCTACTGCATATTCTCCGCGATTTAATAATTTATCCATATTAAAAGATGAAGATTTACCTAAAAGAGATACCGATACATAGGAAATAGCCGACATCCCCATACTTATCGCCCAGTACTCTTGTCCATTTATGTTTCTAATAAAAATTAATGCATCTTTTAATTGCCCAAGAGAACTTGTATCCGCTAGCCAATCAGAAGATATTTGTTTTACCAACACTCCACCAACACTGATAAACGCACCTACTATCATAGCGGTCCACGCAGCAGAGGTTGTCCCCCTTTTCCAATAAAGCCCTCCAATTATAACTGCGCCAGAACCACCAGCAAAAATGGCAGCTGTAATGGCAAAAAATAAAGCTATTTTTTGATTTTGCTGAAAGAGCAGACTAAAAAGAAAAATAAAAACAGCTACACCGAAAATAGCGATTCTCAAAACCTTAAGATGAGTCTTTTTATCAAATGGTTTTGAACGAAAAGGCATAATCACATCTTGCACAAGGATTGTCGCCCAGGAATGAAGATAGGTATCATGAGTGCTTACAAATGCCGCTAACATCAAAGCAGCGAAAGCACCCAAAAGTCCATTTGGTAAAACAACAGAAAGAATATAGGGGCCACGCATTTGAGATTTCAAGGTGTCCGTATTTAATTGATCTAAAGAAAGATTTACAGCATCCGCGATGTGACTAAAATCTGGATGGTTCATATACACATATAATAATACCGGCACCAGAAGAAAAAAGAGACCTTGGGGAAGACCTCGGAAGCCGGCAAGCACAGACCCCATTTTTGCTTCATGAGCACTTTTTGCAGAAGAATTATATGCTTGACTACCCTGCCAACTCATACTGCCATACAGTATTCCAATGATACCGATCAAAAAGTACCAAAAATTAAAGTCTTCTACATGACTAGTTTTAAAAGGGTTAATTCTAGATGAATTTTGATACTTTTCCTGAATAGCATCTACTTTTTCTTGTTTCTCAATATCTGAGAGTATTATAAATGACTCGTCCTTATCTAATGCCTCAATCTCTTCCTCTGCAAGCTTGATAGGCGTTTGCTCTAATGAATCAGACACTTGATCCCAACTCACATTAAAAAATAAGTATAAGGCAACTACAACCAATAAAACTGTTGCAAAAACTCCTTGAAAAAAATCAGCAATGATGACAGCTATCTGGCCACCTGTGTAGACAAAATATAGGGAAATTCCTAGCAAGACGATCATTAATAATGGATAAACAGAAACACCCATTACAGAATCTGGGAGCCCACAGTAGCTAATAAAAAATTGTGCACCTACGGCTGGGAAAATGCCAAAATTTATAATGCCAGCTGTAAAGGCAACAATTCCAGTAAAAATTCGGAACCTGCGACTATACCGTTTCTCAAAAAACTGTGCCAAGGTTAGACACCTTGTTGACCGAAACCTGTAAATCACCCAGCCTGACATAGTTAACATTAGAATAATTATTCCTTGACTAAGACCCCACCATGCTAAGCTAAACCCAGCTACGTAACCCATTTCTAAAAACATCACAACAGAGATGGCCCCTAGACCTGCTATGCCGCTTGAAACAGCTATAAGATATCTCCCAGCAGTTCTTCCAGCCGAAAGAAAATCAGTAACACTTTTCATTAATCCTTTAGAAAGATTTACTGAAAAAATCATTCCCGCAAGAACAATAAATACAATAAGCCAGTCAACAAAAATCATCTAATTGTAAATATTTTGATACGTGTTCTTACTTTGAAAAAATAATAATTTTAAAATATGTGAATACATAAAAATTCTTGGAGGGAAATAAACCTACATAACGATAATAAGTAACTTCTTCCAAATGCTAAACGCCGATACTGCTCCATAAGTTATGCGAAAGACTTACAGAAAATCTAAGATGGTTAGACATTGAAGTCTATATTTTTATTGTATCCAAACTTTCCCATCTTTTCGAATGATTACCAAGCTTGAATTCCAAGATACAGAGGCCTCCCAGCCGGAAGGAGTTAAAACAATTTTTGGAGGCCACGGAACACCTTCAACAGGCTTGTCCATTAAATTCAGTGCTTTTAAAGAGCTTGTATACCTATTATGTCGAAAATAGTGATTCCTCTGGCGATAATATACTTGTCGTAAAGACCATTTTATCTGATCAATGTCACTTTTTTTAAACTGAACTTTAGTCTCTCCAGCAATCTTTTCAGAAAACTGAACCAGGCCCCAAAAATGTGGCATGTGCATATAAATTAACCCTTGGGGAGACCAAACCCAATTAAACTCTGGTGTGTCTGTTTTAACATATTTTCCATCTTTAATTTCTGTATCCCAGTGAACTCTTGAAAAGTTCACTTTCCATTGATCTCCATCTTTTGGAGGATTGTTCGATCTAAAATTACTGATAAACGCTTTCCATGGAATTGCAATTTCAACCCCCCAACCCTTATCTCTATCACTTGGGTCATTAATTGTACCATCAACATGAACTTTTGTAATTAAACCGGGAATATCCCAAGAATCAATAACAACTTTATCCCCATCATGATAGGGCTTTAGAAGGAGGAGATCCCATTCTGTTTCAAGTGCGTTAACCTCGAGCTCATAATAATTATGTGTATCACCATCAGGATCTAAAAATATCTCAAAATCATTATCCTTGAAAATTACCGCATCCCTAGCAGTAATTGTAGCCCATACATGAGGATCTTCCATGTAAGCGTAAAAATAAAAATAATTTTCATCCCATGTCATTTTTGCTTTTGTATCCAAATATGGATTTGGCTTAAGACTTCCTTCAATATCAACAAAAGATTGTGTCCATTCAACCTTTGACCACCCTATATCATTCATTTTCCCATCGATCAATATCGGGACATCCGTTTTGTAACAAACATAACTTCTAGGACTATACTCAATCTTTGCCTCTGGGAATTCATTACCCCAGAAACCTTGGCCAAACAAAGAAGATGCACAAATTAAATAAATTAAGTATGCTTGTTTTTGAATCATGCTTCCTCCTAATTACTCGTTGAGATTAAACAGCAAAGCTTTCCTTCTTTAAAACGTCATGTACTAGATCAGACATTACATCATACCCTTTTTTATTTAGGTGTACACCATCGGTCGTATATTCTTTTTTGAGTCCTCGGTTTTCACCTACCATAGAAGAATAATAATCAAGATATATAATATTATGCTCTTGTGAAAATGATTTTAATTGCTGATTAATTTTTGAAATAGTTTCGGGAACCTCTTTTATATTTTCTGCCCAGGGATATTTATCAACAGGTAAAATTGAAGATAATACTACTTTCATACTAAAGCGGACCGAAAGTTCAGCCATGGAAAAAATATTATTAGTAATCATTTCCTGGTTCGCTGGACCTGTATTACCTGCAATATCGTTGGTACCCGCCAGTATAAACACAATAGCAGGATTTAAATTGATTACATCCTGTTTAAACCTAACCAACATTTGAGGAGTAGTCTGACCGCCTATTCCTCTATTTATATAATGAGTAGGTTGAAAAAAATCTGGAGAAAGCCTTCCCCATTCTTCTGTAATGGAATCTCCCATAAAAACAATTCTGCTTTTGTTTTCAGGCAACTGACTTAATTGCTCATTCTCTTTCCAGTAATAACATAGATTTGGCCAATCTAGATTTTGGTCTTTAGAAGAAACAACTTTTAAGTGATCTAAAAAATCCATGTCCCTCTCACAATCTAAATACTTATATCCATAGCAGTATTTAAACTAAAGTCATATTTCAGATCAATACTTTTTTCAGAAGGAATAAAATTGATAGTAATCGTTTCACCTGCCAATAAATCAAAAAAATTATCACTAAATATACCATCTGCGTTATTACAGGTAACATACAGCTGATATACAAATGATAAAGCATGAATTCGAATAGATATCATTTCACCAATATTTTTAGCCTCATAATTAAAATGAGAAGCTGGAAGGTTTAAATCTTTTGGAGTCACAAAATAATATTTATTATTACAAACTACTTTTTTGCCTTTCAATATTTCAGCGTGGATAAAAAGATCAGAAAGAGCTTTGTCTTTAAGGTATCTCTTTTTTTCAAAACTATATACAACTTTGGAGGAAGCATCTGTAATCGTATAGTCAAATGTTTTTTCATAGAGGATTGAACCCTCAAATGTTGAAAGTTGAAATTGCATACGTGACTCTATTTTTTTATGCCTATCATTAATAACACTAATGTGGATTCGTTCGTCCTCTTCATGTATGACTATTATAATTTCATTAAAAAATCTTTTTGCATGATAATGAAGTGCTTTCCAATTTCCAAAATAATCAACACTCGACCAACTAATTGCTGGCCAGCAATCATTAAACTGCCAATATAGTGTACCCATACAAAAGGGCATGCTC
>JAYPLH010000096.1:0-6996 GCA_038365355.1 Fidelibacterota bacterium | reverse complement strand
TCTTGATATGGCATTGGAGGTTTTTTTGAGCCTAATTTTAAGTTGTCTACAGAGGTTGGTAGATGAGCTCCTCTAATTAGATCTAACCATTTTTGAACTTCATCTTCGTACTTAAATTTTGCCTCATCTTTTTTACCTGAAGCACTAAAAAAAACATTTAAATCAAACTCGTTAAACTCCCCTTGCATTGCTATATTTTTTACTGAATCTGGTAATTGATATGTCATCATTACCATCTTTGGAAGAGTTTTATATGGATTATCTTCTCCTATCCATTGTTTTTTAGATCTTTGCTCATCTGAGTATGTCCAATTAAATATTTGCTCTTCAATAAACTCTCCAGATGTTAAAGCTCTAAAAGGAGTTCCGGATAGAAATAAATAATGGTTAGTAGTAATAGGCATTAGTTCAGTATCAAACTGTCCGGTTTCTTTGTCAACAAATTGTTCAACATTACCTTCAGCAATCTTTTTTTCTTTTTTATCTTCTTCTGATTGAAATAAGTCTTTTGCATTTTCTCTCCATGCTCCATAATGATATTCGTCAAAAATAACAGCATCCCAATTCGTAGTATGTACCCATTCATTCTTTGATTTAATTCCCCCAATTTTATTTCTACCAAGATAATCTTGAAAAGAACCAAAACATACTACAGGCCTATCTTTATCTACCTCTTTTACTTCTAGAGCGTTTGCTTTAGCTACAAATTGCCACCCATCAAAATCAATGTGTGTCTCTAAATCTTCTTGCCAAGCACTTTGAACAGCTGGCTTAAAGGTTAAAACCAAAACCTTTTTCCATTTCATTTTTTTTGCTAATTGATATGCTGCAAAAGTCTTTCCGAAACGCATTTTTGCATTCCAAAGCATTTTTGGTACTTTGCCTTTTTCATTCTTGAATGATCTAAAGTATAGCTCTGTTTTTTGAACAGCATGAATCTGCTCAGGACGCATTTTAAAATCTTTATTTCTTTCTCTTAAAAAAGATTTACCCGAACGTAATTCTATAATTGCGGCTTTTATATCTTCTACTTCACATTTAAACCACTCACCTGCTGAGTTTTTTATTTTATTTCTTTTTAAAATTCTATGGACATCTTTATCTGTGAAATTAGAACCATCTGACATCATTGCAGATTCACTAAGAACAATCTTGAAAGGTTCAGGTCCTGGTCGTTTTGTTGGGTATTGTTGTTTTACTCTTGAAACAACATCTACAGTTGTGTAACCCACTTTTAAAAGTCCTTCATACTGCGGATTTGTATCTAGGTAAGCATATATTGTAGGTCTAGAATCGGGCTTTCTATTAATTATATCTGTAATTTTCTTAGGCAACTTAAATTTCTCCAATAGTTTCTTCAATATAATTTATTTCATTTTCAGACAATTCAAATAGTTCATATAAGTATTTATCATTATAGTCATTATTTAAATCTAAAAATGGTACAAAAGAATAAACTGATTTAGGAGCCATCATAGTATTTTTTCTTAAAGTAACCATAAAATGAAAAAATTTTGTATTCATATATTTCATTAGATTTTTACACATTTTTTCTGATTCTAATGGTCCAAAAACAATGTATGTTTCAGAGCAAGCAGTACCTGGAGGCGAGTATATGGGCTTTATTCTGTCCTTATTACTTTCTCCCGAACCTATACCCCTAGGAACAATAACTTTATGTTTGTAAATCCATTTTGAATTATTTGTTATCTCTGATTTATTGGCATAACCAATAGATTGATTACAAAAAACTTTAATTGCATTATCAAACCTTTGTTTTTTTCCTTTATAAAATGTTCTTAAACCAAAAGGCCTTTGTGAACTTGCAATAATGTCTATATTTTTTTTATGCTTGACCTTTCTGTAAATACTAATTGCCTCATTATATCTAATAAAGATATCTGAGTTTTCTTCTTTAAGATATCTTTTCATTGAAGATATTTTTTTATCGTTAACAAAAGTATTTACCTCACATTTTCCACTATAGTTACTATCAAGTAAAAAATAGTTCACACCACCTTTTATTTCTACTCCTGGAAAGCAATCTCGAGCATTTATGTAATCACAAAGCACTTTCATTCTAGTATCGTTAATCATTTCATTTCTAAATTTATCTAAACCACGACCACCTGAAAACCATCTTGAAGGTATAATCATTGATATATAACGTGGGTTTAATTTTTTAGCTGTATCGATAAATTTATGATATAGAGGCATAGCACTTGCCTGTGCTCCTCCATCAGATAGCTGGTAAGGTGGATTTCCTATTATTACATCAAACTTCATTTTAAATAACTCCTTTGGATCATCTGTATGTATAAAATTGTAAGCATGTTGCTCCAAAAAATCTTTTCTATTAAACAAGTTCTTTGATGCACCACAATATTCACATTTTAAGTTTTTCCATTTATGTTTATCATTATTATAAATAATATTTCCGCTCGTGTTCTTAAAAATATTAGTTATAGAAAATTTATTTTCAGGATTTTTTGAACAATACAAACTTCTTCTCGATAAAAGAGTTGTTAATTCAGTAATACCAATACCAAAAACCTGATTTTTAAAAATATGATCTATTCTGGTTTGTAAATCAGGTATTTCATTTTCAAGACCCACAATCAAGCGTTTTGTAATTTCTCTTAAGAATATTCCCGACTTTGTACATGGGTCCAAAAATGTAGCGTCTTTGTTTTTCCAAATATCTTCAGGCAACAAATCGAGTACATTATTTGCAATCTTTGGTGGAGTAAATACTTCGTCGTTACTTAAATTTGCAAGACAAGTTAATACATCAGGATTATAATCAATATCAAACATTGTGACCAATATCCATAAAATATATTAAAGGGTGCTCTTTAATTGGTTTTGGAATGTAAATATCTTCTCCAGCCTCCGAGAATAAATTATATTCGTTATTTGCTTCATTTTTTAATAAAACATCTAATGTGAAATCCCTTCTTTTAAATTTATCATTTATAAGTGACCATTCTGAAAAAATTATTGGTTTGTTTGAATCATCAGCGCGCATTAAAGTTAAAGCGTCTCCATGAACGATATTTTTTTTAAAAATGTAATTTATTGAAATATTTACTTGTTTGTTTTCATTAAAATTCTTGGTATAAAATTTATAGGCTATTGAAGCAAGACGTTGACGACATCTTTCCAGGTTATCTGAAAGTATTTCAATACCATATATGCTCGATATTATTACATATAAATTTTTAATATACTCAATTTCACTATTTTTGTATGGAGTAAGTAATTTCAATTTTCTAATTAAAATATTTTCTAAAAAATTACCATCTCCACAAGCTGGCTCTAAGAATCTGGAATCGAATCTTTCACATTCATTTTCAACCAAATTTAACATTGCATCAACTTCTCGCTGACTTGTAAACACTTCTCCGTGATCTGCTACTCTTTTTTTTGTCTTTATTAACTTTTTCATGTTAATACATTTAGTAATTTATCAATAGAAAATGATTCATTTAAAGGACATTTCCAAAATGTTCTTTTTGAGGATGGAAATGACCAAATTCTTTGGTTAAAATTATCATAACTATTTATTCTTTTTACTAGAGTTTCTTTGTCAATCCAGCAAAATAAATAAGTTTTTTCTTTATAAGATTTACATAAAAGCTTATCATACAGGTAATCTATATCATTTGAACTTAAATCAACAACTTGAGATGATAGCCAATTGTCTTTTTTTCTTCTTAAGTGATCAAAATAAATTTGAATATGGATATCTCCTGAAAGGTCTTCTATTTTTTTAGTCCTTCTGATTAACTTTATATCTCTTTTTTTAAAAACATTATTAATAGTTCTATCAATATCAGGTACAAGAGATGTTTTCAATTCTATATTTAAACCATTGTAGTAGATATCTACATCCATTGAATCTGAATCGTTTTTATAATTGATCATCTCCTCATTAATATTAATATTATTTTTATTTAACCATTTAATCAATGCTATCTCGCCAATGAAACCTCTGATCTTACAATCAAAACTTATATTTTTATGACGATATCTAAGATTATCGATAAAATTATATTCTTTTGACCTGACTATTGCTGTTTTTATTTCGTTTTCTGATAAAGAAACTTTTCTTATTTGGTTAAAATCCATGCTTTTTTTTAATTAAAATTCATCGTCTTTATATTTATTTACGCCAGATATTTCATCAGCTATATCTCCAAAAAGTGCCCATGAAATAAAAAAACATAACCATACTGCAATAATAGTGAACCAAAAACCTTCAATTTGAGCTATAGGACGTAAATCAGGTAAAAGGTATACTGCAGCCAGGAATAATAGAAATAATGTGTTAAAACAGCCCATTTCATTAAAATTAAGCAATATTTCTTACAGTATATCCAATAAAATGTCTCATATCAATTTGTACCAAAACAAAATCTGAATCGTAAAGTGAAAAACAATTATTGCAGCCAATATGGTAAGTTTCATGCATTTCTCCATCTTTTACCTTTTCTTTATCAAAGGAAAAAAAGTATAAACTGTGCATCTTCATTGGAAGATTACAGATCATGCATGTATTGTTGTGATAAATTTGTTCTATTTTTTTGTATTCTTTTGAATTTGGATCAAATAAGTGTAGTGTCATATATAGGCGTTCCTTTCCCTGTTTAATTTTTGATTAAAGTTTTGCGGCGAATTGGTGATAAAAATCAGAAATATCTCATATTTAAATAAATATTTTTTAAAATTAAAATCAAGATTTTTTGGATTTTTTTCGAATTTTAAATGGTTTTTCTACAGTCAATTCAAAAAATTTAGCTTGCCCGCAAGTCCTCTTTCCTTTAATTACAATATCAATTCTGCAAATTCTAAGTACGAGTTGATTAATATTATAACGTTGCGTTAAATAAATTAATTCATTTCTCTTTGCTAGTGATTTATTACAAATTTTAAAAGGAAAAGGTGTTACGTGCCCTGGAGTACTTTGTCCATCCATCCAGTAATCTATCAAAATCTTCGCTTTACCTTTTTCCATTAACTCTTTATTGATTTTTGATCTGTACTCAGAATCAATTAATCCTGCTACTAACTTATATTCACTAATTACCATTTTCATAATTCCTCCTTTTGTTAGCATCAGAACGGAAATAAAAAAGCCCTCATCAGAGGGCTTCAGATATTTTCAGCATTGCTGCTCATCTGTCACTTGACAAACCACCGTGGCCTAAGCTCGGTTGGTGGGATTACTCCCGTCCTGATGATATATAAATATAATTAATTTTATCTTCTTTTACTAAAATAAACTGGGACAGAAATCCACATACATACATTTTTATAATCTTTATTTGCAGGAATAAACTTTAATTCTTTGACAAATTCTTTTGCTTTATTTTCAAAGAAAAAATTGTTAGTTGAATTTTGAATTATTGAAGTATTCAATATTCTACCTCTATGGTCTATGAAACATCTTACAATTACTTTTTCTTTTTTTCTATGTCTTTTAAACTTGCCATTATGAAATTGAGTAGCCTCAAGATATATATTCCATTTTGAAGAATCTACGCCCGGACCATTTTTATAAATCTTTACAGTATTTGATCAATTGCAATTTTCTTTTTTGGCCCTTTGATAGCTTGAGTAAGTGAGCTGACATCGAAATCATTTAATGAGATATTAGCGTTTATAATATTTTGTATGGATTTACTTCCTACGCCTTCAACAAGAGATAATGCAAAAATTTCGTTTTTAGTAAGCATAAGATTTAATATATAAATATTTATTGAAACTTTTTTATATAATTATTGTATTTCAATAGAGGAAGAATTTTGAGGCAACTAAAAGGAGCCGCAATGCTAATAAACCTATTCTTCTCACTTTCAATTCTAATTTCTCAATTGTACACTACTGACACTTTTGAGTTTACAGTTTTTAATAAAACCGTCTTAATTCAAGATTCTTATCAAGATAAAGTAAAAAATCGTATTGATGAGGATGGATTAATTGAAACTACTGCCTTTACGGATGATTTTCGTGATGAGCTTGGTACTGTCTCATTTTCAACAGCTTTTAGACAAGCACGTAAAGAAAAAGGTGCAGGAAAAACCTTTGAATGGAATGGTAAATATTATACCACAGACTTTTATTATGAAACAATCATTGTTGTTGGAGAGCAAGTAACAAGCGTAAACAAAGAAAGTAAAACGTATTATACAGATGAGCGTTTAAGCGACCTGTTGGCAATTAGATCATATAAAGATAATAAAGATATTAAGATTGAATACGACTTTTTGGACTACGCTACCAATAAATAATTAATATTTTTTAAGAACTAAGTGATAATTCATATAATTCTTTCCAATGTTCTAAATTAAAATATCCTCTTCCAGCAGAAGATGTAGATGAAACAACAAATAGTTGAGTATTATTAATTTTTTCATCTAATAGTCCATAATCTATTTTTTGCGTATAACTTTTTTTGCCAAAAAGAAATACACTTGCAGCAGCTTTACCATTGAAACATAAAATATTAGGTTTAAATAGTTTAATTTTTTTAGAAAAATTCATTATTTCAAAATCACTATCTAACAATACATCATCATTTCCATGCACATTTTTTGCCAAATCCGTTAGACCTAAATTATAATTAAGTAATTCTTCATATTCATAAGGTCTTATTAAACGGTCAGTAAATCCAACTTTATAAAGAGTACCATAAAAATTATTGGCACTGTGTGCATAATAATATTTTTTTCTTGCTGAAGAATTTCCAGCAGCAGTACCACAAAATACTACTTTAAGGTTTTTTCTAAGGAGGTCAGGTAAAATATTTTTATTATCATTCATAATTTTAATGAATTTGAGTTATTCAAAACTATATTAATTCTTTGATTTGCTTTGCTGCATCTATTATAGCAGACTCTGAAGAACGAAACTGCCATCCTAGGACATCTTTTGCATTCTTAGCATGATAAATACGTAGAATATCAATGTCTTTTAAAAAGAAAGATATTTGCT
>JAYPLH010000095.1:0-7022 GCA_038365355.1 Fidelibacterota bacterium | reverse complement strand
GGACAAGCGCAGAGCCTGTCTTTCATAAAGATGGAACATACTTCTCAGTTTCTATCAGATTGCTGAGATTTTAAAGCAACACTAAAAAGGGTTAACTAAAGAGAGCTGTAAGTATGGCTCTGGTATATGAGACTTATCTTTAAACCAATTTTTCGCATCTTGCGCCCAACCATAACTAAAAATAAAAAGCGGTTCTGATATTAAATTAAAAGAAAGTCGAATTTCAGCTCCAGAAGTAATGATTATATTTTCAGAATTAAAGTTGTTTTCCCACGCACTACCAAAATCTGAGAACAGCACAAAGGATGGCATACCTATTTTAAACACCTTTAAGGATTCAAAAACACTGATTGGCAATACTGGAGTCCGAAGCTCTAACGTCCCCATATAAGCTCTATTACCTTGATAATATTCACTATCGCCTTTCCTGTATCCTCTTGGTGACATATATTCTCTACCTGGTGTTGATACTCCCATAATATAAAAATTAGGGATATCATATATACCCAAGGACTCCTGATTAGGCGGATCTCCATCTAAAGCCTCAAATCTTATACGCCCAAATATAGAAAAGGGACCGAACTTATTGTTTGTATATGAATCAAATCTTAGTTTAGTATAATCAAACTTACCCCATATTGAAGTTGATGAATGTTGAAGGGATATATCCAGTCCATATCCTTGGTTTGGAGTAAAAATATTTCTCTTGTGAGCTCTCTTATTGATGAAAGTATAACTACATTTAATACTGCCCTCGTTTCCTTTATCTATTTCACTAAAAACAGATGATTTTGAAAGTGGGTTTTCAAGATAAAAATCCCTATTTACGATTTGCAATTCAAATCCAATGCTATGATTTGCCGAAAGTGATCTACCAAAATTATATGGAAAACTTCCCCATAATGAAACTCCATTAAATATTTCAACGAATGTCTGGTTCTTATTTAAAAACTGAATTTGAAACTGACTATCTTTGTATACATTTAATCCCCAAACACTATTAAAAGGGAATCCCGAATAATTTTGGTAGGCGAGATATATACTCTGAATTGTATCATAATCCGTAGCATATAAGATCCCTGCATTATGCCTTCCTAATGCATCTGTAAATAAACCATTATATAAAAAACTTTGGTAATCTGGCAAAACCAAACTACCTAAATGAGATAAATTTTTTAGGAAACTATAAGACTCCTCATTTTTAATCACTAAGTTTTTATTTGGATCAATATTTTTAAGTGGATAATCAGGCGTTTTATAACGCCAAGATGAATATTTTGGATTCATATTGACTTTAGTTTTTTTAGCTAATCTCTTCGGATTTATTGATACTACTCTCGCTGAGTCTACCGTATTTAATGTCATAGCCGTTATAGTTGATGTTTCTTTATTCCATTGAATACCCATCACAGCATCACCAATATCCGTATTTTGGATTGTTTTGCCTGTTTTAATATCATAAGTGTAGAGATTAGGAGTATAATCATAAAGCCCTGTAAATGAAATTTTTTCCCCATCTGGATGCCAAATTGGTAACAAGTCTCCTTCACTACTTTTTGTAATTTGTTGTACTTTTTTAGTTTGGAGTTCAATCATGTGTATATCCATATTACCATCTGGACCAGATTTAGCAAAAGCTATCTTGTTACCGTCAGGGCTCCAAAATGGAGTAATAATCTGCGTGTCAAACTCATTAGATGTTATTTGTTCTATATTTTCTCCTTTTAAATCCATAAGAAATAATTGAGAAGTAGAATTTTCATGTGCAACATATAATATACTTTCACCGTCGGGCGAAAATTTTGGATAATTAGCGCGCATGGATGAAGTAAGTAAGGTTTTTTTCTTTGTTTCAATATCAACCATCCAAATATCAAAAAGTAAACTTTGATTTTTCCCGTAGCGGTATTTTGGATAAACAACTGATTTTCCATTTGGGGATACATCTAGGTTTATCACCATTTCACCAAATACTCCATAGTCCAGTTCAGTTAATTTCCATTTTGCAGGAACTCTTTTGGGTTTCTTACCATCTTTTTCTGACTTTTTAAGGCGTTTTTCCCATAATTTATTTTCTTTAGCCGTATCCCTTTTTGCAACAACCAATGATAAATCTCTTTGACCTTTTGAAAGAATGCCCATCATAACAATACTCATACTATCTAGGGAATAATCGAAAGTTGCCACCCTTTTCATGGGAAGTTTATGAACTTTACCAACATCAACTAACCTTTCTTTCTGAGATCTTTGCCCAAAATAAAAGGTGTTCATCTGCCTTCTCCAATCTTCGTTAAATTGCTTCAATTTAATTCCAGTATGTCTTTTAAATGAATTACCGAAAAATAAAAATCCTGCTTTATTCCTATGATTTAATATTTTTACTATAGTAGAGTCCCCAAATCGGTCTGCAAAATAAAGACTTTTAGAAAAGCCATCGTTATGAGGATCCGGAATTTTATGCACCGTATTATTAATTACATGAGCCTTGTGTGAAATGTCATATCTAAATGGTCTCCATTTTTCAGTATAATACTCCGCTAAACCTTCAACAACCCATGCGGGAACGCCTGAAAACAAGGTATGCATTGTATTTGGTAGCCATTTTGGACCCTTAACTGTGTTAAAATAAACCAAATGTTGAAGCTCATGTGCCAATACGGTTCTTAACCATTTTTCATCACCATTCCAAAGCGCTGCATCATTCTGATCAACCCATATGATAGTATAATTCCCAGGTGTTGCAAAACCATTTAAAACCTCATCCTCCGAAGTAAATGCAATGTCTAATCTAGGTAGAGTTTCTATACCCATTTGTTTCATTAAAACTGGTCTAATTTGTTCAGCCATTGATGCTCCACTTACAGCAATATCACGGATCCCCTCGTGATAGTGAACATCAAAATTTTCTGTTTGAATTGTACTCCATTTTAATTCACCATGTGAACGATTGTTAAAAATCCATGTCCCCATCGCATTGAGTAATGAAAAAATCATTAGAAATAATGTTAATAAAGTTCTTTTTTTCATTAGATCCTAATTCCTATTCTATGTAAATCTATAATTAAATTGTCTTCATCTTTAAAATGTATGCCTTTAATTCCAATTGATTGAGCAGCATGTACATTTTCAATTAAATCATCAATGAAAACGCATTCTTCTGGGTCAGCTTTTGAACTTTCTAATAAACAGTCGTAGATCTGCCTATCTGGTTTCCTACATCTAGTATTAAAGGAATATATCGCTCCATCTACCAAAGTTGGGAAAAGGTACTTTTTTTCTATTTCGTCTTGAATGTGTTTAGGATTCGTATTCGACAATAACCAAGTTGAGTATGACAGGGATAAAATGCCTAAAAGGTCCACTGTCTTTTTCTCTTTCCCAAGCAATAAAGACCACGCCTTCCAAAAATCTGTTTCTTTTAAACAACATGGCTGAGGCAAAGAATCTCGAAAGGCAAAAAACCATTCTTTATTAGTAAGATTGCCTTTTTCATACTCATCATGAGCATCCCAAGGAAAACTATTTTTTACAACATCAATTTCTATATCAGTTGAATCACTAATATATTGATATGTCTTCTCAGGATGAATGTCTAAAAGGACTCCACCAATATCAAATACTATCGTTGTTATCTTTTTACCACTCAAATGGCCCCTCCAGATACCTCCATAAATAGAGACTCATTGTAGTTCTATGGGGTATCCATTCCTTAGAATGATTCAACATTATTTTTGGATCTACTAAATGTTTTTTCTTATAAAAAGCAGAATATCCTTTTTGCAAAGCTAAATCAGTAACTGGAAATATATCTGGTCTATTCAATGTAAACATCAGAAACATTTGTACTGTCCACACCCCAACTCCTTTTATAGATGAAATAAGGTCAATAATTTCTTGGTCACTTTTTTGATCCAAGGTTAATATTACTTTAGGGTTGTCTATAAAATAAATAGCCACATTCTTGATATAGTCTGCTTTCATGCGAGACAAACCTACTGATCTCAGTTTTTCTCTTGATATATTTAAAACATCTTTTGGATCAGGATATTTACCTAATTTGAAAGTATTAATGAATCGCTCATGAATTTTTTTTGCAACTTTCCCGCTTAACTGCTGATATACTATAGATCTCACTATCGATTGGAAATAATTACTTTCCGGATAGAGGTTTTCAACTGGCGGATCGTAGAAAAGATCTTGGAGCGTAGAATCTTTTTTCAAAAGACAATTAACAGAAAAAGAAATATCCAGCATTACTGTTTTCTACATAAATAGATTTGCATACCGCTATCTTGATCAAATGGCGAAAGATCATAGTCTCCAAATTTATCTTCTATTATAAATCCTTGTTCTTGGAATAAAATATCCATTTCATGTGGGTAAAACATTCTCATGCTGTAATTGTATTTTTTCAAACTCATCTCCCCATTTTTCTCAATATGCCAGGTCAACTTATTTATCTGTGACTCTGAATCATAATCATTTGTTTCCAAAATACGACATTGCGAATTTTCAAATTGAAAAAAATCTGTAGCAGGATATAACTTATTTTCATCTCTATATAAAAATTCTGGATCAGGAACAAAAATAGATAGTAAAAATTTCCCTTTGGGACTTAAATGGTTTATAACACATTTTAGACAGCTTTTTGCATCTGTTGTAGTAAGATTATGTAAGAAAGAATTAAAACCAATAAAAATAAAATCAAAAGTTGATTTCAAATCAAATTTTCGCATATCCCCAATGAAAAATTTTCCTTTATTTTTAAGTTTTTTATTCGCCATTTGCAAAAAACTTTTACTTAATTCTAATCCAGTATAATCAAGCCCTAATTCTAAAATTGGGTATGCCAATCTTCCGGTTCCAGAAGCAAGTTCTAAAACTGAGCCCATATTTTGTTTCGCAAAAGTTTTAATTAGTGTAAGATCCCATTCATAGTTTTTATGTATGGAATCATACAGCTGAGGATTGGAATAAATATCCACTATATGTATATACGAAAATTTTATCCTTAACTTAAAACAACTAATTCCTTTGTTGTTTTGTTTAATATTTCACAACCTTCATCACCAATGATAACATCATCTTCAATCCTTACACCACCCCAACCTGCCAAATAAATCCCCGGCTCAATTGTCATGACATTGTTTGCTTCTAAGACTTGATCGCTTTGTGAACTAAACCGAGGAGAAGTATGAATTTCCAACCCTAGTCCATGCCCTGTCCCGTGAGTATAATATTTACCATAACCCATATCTGTAATATAATCTCTGGTTGCTGAATCTACATCTTTACAAAGGACACCTGCTTTTGCAATATCACATCCTCTTTGTTGAGCTTCTTTGACAATAGAATATATTTCTTTGTGCTTTTCTGTTGCCTCACCAACAACCGGTGTTCTTGTCATATCTGCATGATAGCCAGCATATTTTGCAGCTGCATCAATAACAATAAAATCTCCCTTTTGAAATTCTCTATCGGTAGGAATAGCATGAGGGAGAGCACCATTCGGACCTGTGGCAACAATAGGTGAATAAGCTTCTCCTTCTGCATATTCACGGTATTTTGACACTAAAATATTTGCAACCTGCTTTTCTGTATAACCAGGTCGAAGCATAGGTAAAATTTCTTCATATACCGTGTCAGTAACTTCAACGGCAGCCCTTATACAATCCAATTCGTACTCGTCTTTTACAGACGCTAAATCTTCAAGTATCATAGACGTACTATTCCAATGAGTATTTGGGAAAAGATTTTTCATCTTTTCATATAAAGAATAACTCATATGGTCAGCTTCAAATGCTATTTTTAAACCATCGGGGTTCAGCTTATTATCTTTAATTTGTTTTAAATGGGAATCCATTCCAATAAAACGATCAAAGGATTTCACCTGAGATTTTGATTGTTCAATATATCGACCATCCGTAATAAAATATTGTCCAGAAGGCGTGATTAAACAAGAAGCAGCAGAACCAGTAAATCCTGAGATGTACCTTATATTTGTTAAATTTGTTATTAAAATTCCATCTAAACCTTTTTTACCTAATACATTTTTAAGATTTTCCTGCCTTTTATTATATATTTCTGTAGACACTAATAATTACTCCTTATTTAATTTTTGAACGAGTTCTTCTATAGTTTCCCTTTCTAGGGCAATATCATTAGGGTTTTCACCTTTTTTTTCCAATGCATCTAATACATCTAAGGCTTGAGAAAAAAGGCCCTGGTTTTTAAGTACCGATACCAATGTAAAAGTGGCTAATCTTGGACTTACTTTCAAAGGGTCTGCATATTCATCAATAGTAACAGATGGAGGGACAACCTTTTTTACAATAGACTTCTTTTTTTCAGCAGGTTGTATTTTAATATTTTTCTGTTTTGATATTTGCTTTTTTACGGTTTGATTTGCAGTCTCAGTCCTTTCATTTTTTTCAACAAATTCCTTAGCTGTCTGATGGGAAGAGTCTAGAGATAACACATATTTCCAAGATTTAAGAAGTCTACTTTTTGCTCTGCCTAAGACAGTTTGGATTTCACATAATTGAATCGCCGCTAATAAATGATCTGCAGCATACAAAAGAACATGTTCTAAAATCTTCTCAGCTTCTTTTAAATTACCTTCAATCTTTTCTATATTTGCTAAAACAAATAATCCAGCAGGATCGTTTTTGTGATGCTTTAGCCCAATCTCACAGACCTTTCTGGCTCGATTCAATTCGTTGTTTTTCAAATACAAATCAGCTAAAACAGGAAAAAGAATTGTATCAAAATGATCAGCAAAATATATTTCTAATTCTATTTGACTATCTAAATCCATTTCATCTTCTATTTTTATTTACCCAATCAGTAATATAATCAATTGTTTCT
Organism: Fidelibacterota bacterium; assembly: GCA_038365355.1. Lineage (GTDB taxonomy): Bacteria > Fidelibacterota > Marinisomatia > Marinisomatales > UBA1611. Next base: position 155 of record JAYPLH010000095.1, on the reverse strand, counting down.
TGGACAGGTGTACCCGGTCCAAAAAGTTTTCCAACTCCTAGGCTTTCCAATTTAATAACATCATTTTTTGGAATTATGCCACCACCAACCAATAAAACATCTTGTAATTTGTTTCTTTTCATTTCTTCTAAAACATCCATAAAAATTGTATTATG
>JAYPLH010000094.1:0-7058 GCA_038365355.1 Fidelibacterota bacterium | reverse complement strand
GTATTGAACGAACGATTGAGAATGGTGAAGATTTAACAAATGTTGTTATAAAAGGCGAAGGTGATGTCACTAGAAAAGAACTAGAAGAAGAGTTAGATAAGATGCTTGAAAAACAAGGGATAGATAAATCGAAAACAAAATTGAATATTGAAATGGAAATACAAAGTTAATTTATCATCAAGCCTCACATTTGTAGGTTTTTTCTTAGTTGAATGAGGGCAGGTATTCAATTTCCAGCAAATGGTGTTCCAAATAAACCAACTCCAAGTTCAGCCCAAATAAGGAGAAATATCATTATAATGATTGCGATAAATATATTTCTGTATTTATAGTACTTAATCTTTTTAATTATTTTTCCAAGTGCTAGACCAGTAATAGAAAGCATTATTCCCATAATTAAAAAATCAAAAAAAGACCAGTTTACTTCATCTGTTAATTGCATCGCTATCATAGGAATCAAAAGTAAGATTCCCACTATTCGGAAAATTTTATTCATCATACTTAATTAAAAATATAACATTTATATTTTTATATCTTCATTTTTATAATTCAGTTCCAAATTCGTGGAGTTTTTGTTTGTATAGGGATGATGGGTAAGTTTTAAGGGAAAATAAATAAAGATTAATGTTAAAAGAAGCAATACAAAAACACGCATTTAATTGTGGCCTCTCAAACAGATTGCAAAAAAAATATTCGATAATAATTGAAATCCTTGAAGAGTGTTCGAGCGGATTAAGTGCTGCCAAACATAGTCAATTAATTGATATTATGAAATTGAAAATTTGTAACCCCGACAATTTAGAGGTTCAGAAAAATATAACCAATAATATAGTAAAGTGGTCGAATGATGATTTATCTAAAATGATCAAGTTTATAGGTACCTATTTCCATCTTGTTAACCAAGCTGAATTAGATGAAATAATATTCATTAATTCAGAAAGAGATAAAATATCTAATCACTTAAACCCCAAGATTGATAGCATAGCTTATGGTGTAAAGTATCTACATGATAATTCCATAAATTTTGATAATGCTATTTCAATATTTAAATCAATAAATATTAATCCAACATTTACCGCTCACCCTACTGAAACAAAAAGAAATTCTTTGATAAATAAGCAAAGAAGAATACTTATGTTAATTGAAAAATTATTAGATAAGGATATCGATCAAAAAGAAGAGTTGGAAATAAAATTTAAAGCATTGAAACTATGCAAGCTTATTCTTTTGACTGATGATGTTCGAAGCCATAAGGTGTCCATTAATGAAGAAATAGAAAATGTGATAAAAAACACTACTTATTCTCTTTGGAATGCTGTACCATTGTTAGCAGAAGATTTAGAAAACGCATTTTATACTTATTACAATAAAAAGATTAGTCTACATGAATTTTTAAATTTTCAAACTTGGGTTGGTGGTGATAGAGATGGTAATCCTAATGTTACTTACAAAATAAGTAGGTCTGCTATTATTAGCCTCAGTAATCACTTGGTTTCAATGTACAATAAGGATTTAAATAAATTATTTAATGATTATAGTATTTCTGTTAAACATCCTCATAAAAATTGTCGTTTGCATAAATCTATATCAAATGATTTAAAAAAATCAAAACTTCCTAAAAAAATATTATCCAGATACCAATTTGAGCCAGTAAGGATTAAAATATTATTGATTAAAGAAAAGCTTGCATTTTATAAAGATATCATAAGTCAATTCAGAAAACAAGAATTAACATTAAAATTTTTTCAAAGAGACTTGGAAATTATCAGCGATTTTTTAGAACAATTAAGCAAAGATCAATCTCTTATTTTTGGAGATTTCAAAAAGCTTTTAATTAGGTCAAAAATTTTTGGGCTACATTTTATGGGGCTTGATATACGGCAACATTCTTCGGTACATGGAAAGGCTGCGAATGAAATCATATCATTTATTTATCCAAAATTTAATTATCTAAATGCAAGTGAAAGTGAAAGATGTAAAGTCTTAAAGGAATTAATTAAAAGAGATAATATCGATTATGATAAAGAGATCAAGAATAGATCTAAATTACTTGAAGAGGTGTTAGATACCTTTTCATTAATGAAAAATGCAATGCGAATAAATAAAAAAATTATATCTTCATATATTATTAGCATGACGGATTCAAAGAGTGATATTCTAGAGGTGATTTTTCTTGGAAGGGTTACAGGATTGATAAAGTATAAGAACAGAAAAATTTCAACTGGGTTGAAAATAGTGCCCCTTTATGAAACTATATCGGACTTGCAAAATGCACCAAAACTACTTGAAGAACTAATAAATGATAATGTATATAATTTGTTCTTATGCAATCATTTAAGGTTCCAAGAGATAATGCTTGGTTACTCTGATAGTAATAAAGATGGTGGTTTTGGAATGGCAAACTATAGTTTAAATCAATGCCTTAAAAGAGTAGGCCAAACTCTACGAAAGCATAATATTAATTTTAGAATTTTCCATGGCAGGGGAGGGTCTATCAGTCGTGGAGGAGGTAAAAGTAATAAAGCAATTCTTAGTCTTCCTCGCGTATCTCAAAATGGAAAGATTCGATTTACAGAGCAAGGGGAAGTGATAAATTACAGATATGGTTCATACCAAATAGCTAAAAGGCACTTGGAACAAATCCTTTCAGCACAAATGATATCGCTTACAAAACCGATTATAGAATCCTCTAATGAAAATATAATCTGCAAAGTCATGGAAACATCACATGATCACTATAAAAATAATATATTAAACAAAAAATGTTGGCAGTTTTTAACTAATTCTTCGCCAATTAATCACATAAGTAAGATCCCCATAACTTCTAGGCCAGCATCTAGAAACAAAACAAAAGGTGAAAATAATGGATTCAAGGATTTGCGAGCAATCCCTTGGGTGTTTTCTTGGACACAGATTCGTTACAATATTAGTGGATGGTTTGGTATGGGACATGCCTTAAGTATAGTTAAGGATGATCCAAAACTTTTTAATGAGCTAAAACTTTTATCTAAAAGATCAACTTTTTTTAGCCAATTACTTGATAATATGTCCTTTGAAATGGCTAGAATGCGAATACAGGTTTCAAGTCTTTATGCTAACACAAATCAAGAAAGAGAGTTTTGTAAACTGATTGAAGAAGATTATAATCTTGCAGTTAGTTCTTATAAAAAAATCACTGGTTATAATTCTCTCCTAGAACGTAATAAGGTCATCTCATCCTCCATTCAATATAGAAATCCGTTTACTGATATATTAAACTATGCACAAATTGAATTACTGAAAAGGTGCCAAAATTCTAAAAATCAAAGTGACGATATTGATACAATAATTTTTTCAAGCATAAATCATTTAGCTGCAGCAATGCAAACATCAGGATAAAAAGTTTAAATTTTTTAAGAACAACATATAGAAATGGAGAAGATATGAATAATTTTATGAAAGCGATTGATACTCTAACCGCAGCAATAAATGGTTCAGAAAATAGAAAAGGAGCAGATAGGAGAAAAAACAAGCAACGTAAAAGAAAAAATGAAAGGCGTATTTCTCAAAGGAGAAAGTAGCTGTGATTATACTTGATAGTAAGGTATTTCATAATACTTTTTCAAACGATAAGCATTTTGAATAATGTTAGATATGTGGACTTTTTGTACTTTCAAGGATAAATAATTATGGATACCTTATGGGCAATTGCTGACAAGATGCGTTCTCGAAAAGAGCAAGGTGAGTTTAAAACCTATAGGGATGCATATAGATGGGCTGCGATAAATATACCCTCATCAAAAGTTCAACCTCTGACATTTCAAAAGCTTGAAAAAGCGTACCACAAAGCTAAATCAGAAGGTAAAGTAGGTATAAAAAAAATCTCCATTCCCATTATGATAACAAATCAAATGAGAATGGAATTACTCACTTTGGGTTGGAGTCGAGATGAAATAAAGTATCTAACACCAAAAGAATGTTGGGAAATAATTGGCAGAGGAGTTCCGAAGAAACCATCAAGGGACAGGGCTAGGAACCAGTAGCATGAAAACTTTAGTTTAAAAGTATGAAAATCATTTTTGGGTGTTTAAGCATGCAGAGCTACACATGGTGAGGTTTTTTTATTTCTAAAATCATTTTTAATTTACATAAATAGAGATTACTTTGCTCCAAAGTCTTTAAAACAAATCACTCTAGATGAGCACAGAAAATAATAATATAAATCGATTAACATGTCGATTTGAAAATAAAAATTTAGAAAAAGAATATTTGAAGCATTCTTGGAAAAGAAGTTGGAAAAATATTAAAATTTTTTTGTCGGTTAATGTTCCTGTAAGTTTAATCATAATAGCAGATGATCTATTTGTTCAAGGTGTGGGGACAAATAAATATTATTTATCCTTCCATCTATTTTCAATTTTAATGCTTTTTTTATTTCTTTTTTCTTCAAATGATAAAAAGCGTAAATACCATCAGGCATACTTTCTTATATCCGCTATTGGATTTATGAATTGTGGCGCGTGGACCTATTATTTTTCTGATATACCATTTCCTGTAGGTGCAGGTGTCTTGCCAATATTGCTGATGCTATATCTCATAGTTTATCCTTTCCACTTTATCAATGGACTGATTACTATGATTGGAACATCGATTCCTTTTGTAATTCTTTTAGTTTCTCAGGGTAATATGTCTCTTGATCAATTGCCATACCTTTTAATACTTCCTTCTGCGTTCTTAGTTGCAAATAAAAGAAATCGAGAAATTGACATAAGAAAAGATTTTTATCAGCGAAAAAAAATTGACGCAAATAGACACTTAATGCAACAAACTCTAAAAAGGTATTTTGGAGAAACTCTAACAGAAAAAATACTTGATAACGAGGGGGACATTAAGGGAGATAACATATGGGTTTCGATATCTTTTACTGATATTTCATCCTACTCGACAATAATTGAACATATGTCTCCTGAAAAGGCAGTAAAACTTTTAAATGAATATTTTTCAGCTATGCATGATGTAATAGAAAAACATAATGGTCAGATAATTAATTATATTGGTGATTCTGTTATGGTTGTTTTTGGTGCTCCTGAAAAACTTGAGGATCACGAAATATTATCTGTAAGGTGTGCAATAGCAATGAGAGAAAAATTAAATACTTTGAATCAGAAGTGGGATGAAAATCAATTTTCAAGGTATTGGAAGAACCATGGAATAGAATCAATTAAAGCTCGGACAGGTATCCATACAGGAAGTGTCATTGCTGGCAATATAGGGAGCGATAGAATGTTGCAGTACAGTACCATAGGTGACACTGTAAATGTTGCCTCAAGATTAGAGCAAAGAAATAAGGAATTTTCTACAGACATTCTACTTTCTCACGAAATTTACACTTCTCTTACAAAGGATCTTTATGATATTGCAGAGTACCAAGGTGAAATCAGTTTAAAAGGCAGAGATACTAAAACTCGAGTCTATAGTATTTAAAACTTAATTTTTTTTAATAAATGTAAATTTAATTTGAGTCTCAATTTTTATAATGCCTTTTGTTGCGAAATAGTGGGTAATTTTTAACAATAGTTAAGAATTGCTAAACTTATTAAGTGTAATAGTAAAGAGCATCGTTGAAAGTATATGTATATCCAACAGAAACCATAGGTAGCAATTCAATGTCAAAATATATTTATTCCATACTCGTTATTTCCAATTTATTTTCTCAAGTAGATTACCATACACAGATTCAACCTATTTTTGATAATAATTGTATTAGTTGTCATATTGATGGTGGAGCATATTTTGGAGGTCTTGACCTTTCTTCTTATACATTAGTAATGGAAGGAGGCAGTAGCGGGAATACTATTCTACCATTTAATCATTCAAGTAGTGAATTGTATAATAGGATAACTTTAGATGAAAGTGATAATGAGTTTATGCCCGCATACGGAACGCCATTATCTCAAATTGAAATTGATTTAATTGTTCAGTGGATTAATGAAGGTGCTTTAGAGGCACCAACAGATGTAGATTGTTATGCTGAGGATGGTACAGAAGGTGTCGAAATCTGGGGAAATTGTTATTCCATACAAAATACTACTGCATTTGGGTGGCCAATCGCTATTCCAGATACAGCAGCACACCTTCCTCAAAAATTATTTAGTTTAATTAATCTCATTACATTGGATATAAACTACTCAAATATAAGTGAGCCAATCCCACCTGAGATTGAATCTCTTGTAAATTTAACAAGACTAAATCTCAGCAATAATCTGATTTCTGGAGAAATTCCATCAGAGGTCGGGAGTTTAGACAACTTAGTATCACTCGATCTTAGCTCAAATCAGTTAACTGGGAGCATTCCTCTAGAGTTATATGAACTATCAAATTTAGAAGGTGAGATTGAGGTTGTAACTGGTCCTGGTGGTGGTGCATCTATTTTACATATGGGGTTAAATCTTTCAAACAATATGCTTACGGGCCCTATTCAAGAAGAATTAGAGAATTTTAGCAACCTTAAATTTCTAGATTTATCCAATAATGAGTTATCCGGTAACATACCCATGAGTTTGTATACTTTGGATAGTCTTCAAACACTTAATCTGAGTCATAACGTTTTAACTGGTGAAATTTCTGAAAACATAGGTAATCTTACTCAACTTCATGGTGTGACAACTTATGCCCATAATAGCATGACTCAGTATGATGCTCTTAACTTATCAAACAATTTATTATCTGGGTTTTTACCAGAAAATATCTGCGATTTGCCTTTGGATTGGGATGACAGTTATATGGATGAATATCAGGGGTTTGATATATCAGATAATCAATTTTGTGCTCCTTTTCCTAATTGCGTACAATCATTTGTAGGTAGTCAAGACACTACAAATTGCAGTTCTGAAACATTTTCAATTGAAGGCAGGTGGATATTGCCAATGTTTGAAGGTGATCCGGGTAATACTATGTATGAGTTTCTTAATGGTTTAAGATACACTTATTATTGTGCAGATGAAAATGGGTGTGATTCAACCTATTGGAATTCATTGGATACCAGTGATGCCATTCCTACCATAAATCCTTACACCGTG
>JAYPLH010000093.1:1930-7076 GCA_038365355.1 Fidelibacterota bacterium | reverse complement strand
ACAATAAGAATAAAATATTTTTTACTCTTTTTCATGTGAAACTCCTTGGTATGTGTTTAATAAACTCCGCATAATAAATTAATTTTCAGATTCCTGATAATCAGTTCCTGAACGACCCTTACCATGATGTGGTGGATTGATAAATGTTATTTGAATTCTTCTGTTTCCTGACTTTTGCTTTTTGGTCTTATTCAAACTTAGAACAGTTGGCAGGGGATTACCTTTTGCATCCGTTGGCTGACCTTTGTCTCCCCAAGTAAGCGTTAAAGGATTATACATTGGGTTGATGCTTTTAATACTATCAATACCTCTTGGATACCAATCACCATATCCCGCAGCTAATAAGCGGGGTGCAGGAACCCCTTTTTCTATCATATAGCGAACACAAGTAGCTCCTCGAGCCGCAGACAACTCCCAATTACTTTTGTAAAATTTTTGCCATTTTTTAGGCATAGGATCACTATCAGAATGCCCAGCAACTTCAACCTGCATTGGGCTAGCCTTTATCCTAGGTATAATTTCTTCATCAAGCAGTTTTTTCAATTCTCCTTTCATATCAGCCTTACCAGAAGGAAAAGCAAAATCGCCTTTAATGTTAACCACAAGTCCTTTTGAATTTGTCTGAATATCTATGGGAGGATCACCAGCAGGGTTTTCTTTTTTCATTTCCTCAATTGCTTCTTCCATTTCTTTTTTCATTTCTGCAAGGTTTTTAATCGGCTCAAACTCTCCTTCTTCCTCAGCTTTTCCTTGAGCTTTAATTTTACTACCCAGAGACTTCCCTTGAGAATTAGCCATCTCCTGGAGCTTTACAGGATCCATAGTTGATATAGCAGCAAGTAAAACGAAAAAAGCAAATAGGAGGGTCATCATGTCAGCAAAAGTACCAAACCATCCGGGAAGACCTTCCTCTACCGAGTTTGCTCCTGATTCAAAGCCTTTATTATAAGCTTTCTTTTCTCCTGGAGTCATTCCCATAGCAGATTATTCTCGCTTCCACTCAGCTGGTGGAATAAAAGAATTGAGTTTTTCTCTAACAATGATTGGATGTTTTTTCTGATGGATTAACCTAGCTGCTTCAACTAACAATGCTGCTGACATAGATGTTTGAGTGGTTTTATTGCCCATTTTTTGAGCCATAGGCAAGAAAAACAAATTTGCAAAAACAGCACCGTATAAAGTGGTTATCAATGCTGCAGCCATACCACCACCAAGATTATCAGCTCCACCTTCACCACCAAAACCAGCCAACATCAAAACCAAACCAATCAATGTACCAACCATTCCCCAAGCGGGGGCAAGATCGCCCATTGATTTCAACATATCAGTTTGTATTTTTTCTCTTTTTTCTCTGTACTCAATACGTGTTTCCATAATTTCAGTTGTTTCTTCTAATGAATAGCCGTCAACAACCATTTGAACTCCATCCTTAAAGAAATAATTTCTAATCCCATCGACACCTTTTTCTAAATCTGCTGGTCCTTTTCTAGCTACATCGGCTGTTTCAACAGCCATTTCAACTAAGGGACCCATTTTATCATCTGCAGGTTTTAATACAGCACCAATCGCTTTTCCTAATGCAGTAACGTGATACATTGGGAATGCAACAAAAATTGAAGCAATCATACCTCCGAAAACAATACCAAAACTTGGAGCAGACAAAAAGTTCCCAAACCCCCCTGCAGAACCCTCAACAAATAGGGCATAGGCTATACTTCCAACCATACAGGCAAATCCAAAAAGAACACCAATAATAAGAGCTATATCCATTTACTCACTCCTCAATAAAACTTGCTGATTTTAACTGATTCTCGTTTAGAGCCTTAAGAATATTTCTAACATCAGTATATTCTGGATCATAGCGTAAAGCTAGATTCCAATTAATTTTGGCTCTCTGAACATCACCTAATTTATAATATATTGACCCTCTTCGGGCATACGCTAAAGCCATGTTAGGATTAAATTCTAAAGACAAATCAACCTCTTTAAGAGCCTCTCGATAGTCTCCAGCATAAAAGTATCTAAGAGATCTTGATAAATGTCTCATGGCTTCATTCATGTTTTTTTCAGAAATGTTTGTCTCTAACTTTAAGGAATTGAGAGAATCTGACAGGAACCTACTATTTTGTTCCATTGCATTTAACCTTACTAAAAGATTGCGCATTTCATTGTTCATTAGCGCCATCGAATCTCGTAGAGTTTCTACTGCCACATTTGCCATCACAATTGTTGAGTCTCTATGTAAAGCCATAACATCACCTCCTCCAGATGGCATCGCCTTTCCCGGTCCGTAAATATTTGTCGGACTAGAAGGTCCACTTCGTATTCTTTTCAGTGGATCCCTAGGAACAATCATAGAAATTCCCAAGGCAAAAGCGGGGTGACCAGACCAATATCTGTTTCCCCATTGTGGAAGTTTTTCTATGTGGGTGAACCCTAGGTTCAGGCGGTAATCCGAGGTAAGGGGGATGCGGAGTCCCACATTGACACCCGTTCCGTCGAATTCACCCACAATATCCATTCCACCCCATTGGTTAAAAAATGGGGTCTTCAATAAAAAACCTACAAAAACTCCAGCGTTCGTTGCCGCTGTATCTGTTACAGAACTATTTTCAGTGCTAGAAACATCAGGAAGAGTATCAGCGTCTGTTGGAGCAAGCCCTCCAGTTCCAAATCCCATAAATGTTTTCATTTTATAATCACCTAAATCTTTTTCACTAGCAAGCACTGTATATAAAGATAAAAGATTTGTATTTAAACTTAATATCTGATCTGTTGTTTGCTCACTCTCAAAAACAACATCTTGTAAACCAACAGATAAAGAAATATCATTGTATGTATAAACTCTTTGTTGGAAATGGAACCCAAACTCAACAGGAGGGTTATATGATGAATTCTCTAAGGAATATCCATTCTGGTTTTCTTTCACTATAGATGTATCTCCAGGAACAACTGCAGAAAAACCAAAACTAAACCCTCGACTGATTTCCATATCAAAAAATAATCCCCCTGCAGTATTCAAGGGACTAAAATTGTGAATTTCAGTGCTAAAACCTGTACGAAACAAATATGGAGAAACTTTATTACTTGAAGTTGGTATACGCATCATCATTCCAGGTCGAGAGTAAGCCACTCTAGTTCCTGCAAATAATATGTTTAAAACCATTAAAACTATTATACATATAACTTTATTTCTCATAATAAAACAAATTAAATAAGTCTATTGATACTCTTCCCAATCAATAACATATGAATAGCCAATAAAAGTTCCGAAGTCTTGAGGGACATAAAGATCAAACTTTCCATTTGCCCCCGGCAATAGGCTTGCATCAGAAACTATTCCTGTATCAAAGGTATTATAAGACCCCTTGACAAATGTTGTTAGAGTTCGCGTCTCTCCACTCCAATTTTTTCGGAAAACGAAATCAACCTTCACAAAATCTGCCCTTCGCCCACCAATGTTTTTAATTTCTCCATCAAAAATAATATTCCCCTGGCTATCTTTTTTTTCAGCAATATTTCCAACTAATACACAATTAGCAGATAGCTTTGCACTCGCCATTCGAGCAGAGTTGTTAGATGATGTATATCTAGGCTGAGCTAATTTTGGCATAGGAGGCGGAGCATAACTTTCTCGAATTTGTTCTGGTACGTACTCTTGAGAATCCTCTGTAATGACATTATCAACAATTCTTACAACTTGTGCACGATCTACAATTAAATATCCAACTAGCGTTTCAACCTTAAGAGATTTGTCATCTTGATAAATTATTTTTCCAAATACAGTACTTCCATTTTTTAAAATGATTTCCTTTGAATATATGGTAAGGGGATTCACCCACATTTTGCTTAATGCCTTAAGATCATCAAGATCTTGTGTGAGGTGTTTAATTTCAGCATTTAATTTTTTAATTTCAAAATTTAATTCATTTATAATAAAATCTTTGTTGGGACTACCCATTGATTCAACAGTCTGGGGAATAGCCACTGAAACAGCAGCAGGAGCTTCGTTTGACATACTAGCTTCACCTGTGGTAGAATTTGTTGCAACAACTGGACTGGCCACTGGTTCTTTGGAAAGACCTACCTCACCCATATCGTAATCTTCGGATAAAGTAAAAGCTTTTTCGGCAGACCCAAAATCTTCATGAGAGACCTCTAAAACATAGTCACCTTCTTCAAGTTTTTTAAATTTGAATTTACCGTTACCCTTGGTCTTGTCTTCCTCAACCACATCACCATCTTTGCGAAGGGTAAGCTCAGCTTTTTTTACTTTCTCTCCATCTTCGTCAACGACTTGACCCTCTAAGGTTAATTTACCTTTAGCGGAAAGGACGCCTCCTACAAGCATAAAGATTGTTGTAGCGAATAAAATTCGCCTTATTGTGCATTTTATTAGTGTCATGTTTTACCTCGGATTATGAACACTTTTAGCAACTAAATGCGCTAAAGCTTAGGAATTTTAATGCAAAATCAGGAATGTGTCAAGAAAATATAAATACTTCATTTAAAAGCGAAAACTTGTTTCAAATTGCTATTTCCAGAAATCTTTCAACTTCTTTTCCCTGTCGGAAACTAATGATATCTCTGCCTCTACCTTTTCTTTAAGTTCAGAAGAAAGGTGCAAACTAAGTGCTTTTTGATAAGATTCTAAAATTAAATCAAAGTCCTTATTTCCCAGACTCTCATATGCTTTCCCAATGAAAAAATAGGGCTCTCCATTTAATGGCTGTATTCTAATTGCTTTATAATAAAGTTCAATTGCATCCCATAATTTTTCTTTATTACCCGTTCCCCTAAGTAAATGGCCATCAATCATAAAAAGATTATATTGAGCAATAGAGTCCTCGTTTGTATAATTAAATACATTTAAAAAATGAACTTTAGCACCTTTGTAGTCTTTTTTTATTATTTTATTTAAACCAATATTTTTATGTGCTAAAACTAAGGCTTCTTGATTTTTTTTACTTAAACCTGTGTTTCTAAGTGAATCTTCTAGTGAAATCAATTTAAGTGGAGATTCTAATGCCATCTGACGATATGAAATTGTACTACAACAAATCAAAAAACCGAATAGGAGAAAGGTGAAATGATTTTTTACTTTATCCTTCAAACCAAAAAAGATCTTTGTTTTCAGCAAATGATT
>JAYPLH010000093.1:0-1830 GCA_038365355.1 Fidelibacterota bacterium | reverse complement strand
GTGGAATTTTCTATAAGAGGAGATATTTCATTAAAATTGGGAAACATGTTATTCGGAATTGGCAAAGAACGTAACCCTAATAAATATTCCCTAGAAGCGTATCGATCCAACTCAAATTCCAAATTCTGAAACAACTCGGACCATATTCTGTTTTCTAGATTTGTTACTTCGTCATACTTTTGGCTTATAATATATGGATCCTGAACATTAAATATTTTTATTCCCCCAACGCTGTTAGGGATAACATTTTTAAAGAGATTATCATATTTTAATTTTTGATACATAATGTAAATGTACACTTACTTTTTAGAATCTACATTAACTAATAATTTTCACCATAGCCAAACAAAAGTTATTGCTGAATTGCCTTTTCCAAAATCAAAGTCATCTTTAATAGAACATTCAGACCTCATATCAGCAGCAAGTGTGTTAAACATATTATAATCTTCTCCATTTATAACAGCCTGAAATCTGCCCTCCTGCTCTTGAAGCCATTTCCGAACTGAATTTCTAAGTGCACCCGATCCATGACCTGTTATAATTTTTACAACTTTAATATTACCCTCATATGCAATCTGACTAATTGTCGTTTCTAATAGTGATTGTGCATCTTCTAGCCTTAGATTTTTATGCCCAATGTCCACAATTTTTATTTTCGCATTTTTCATAATATCACCATGAAATTACTACCCTTTGTTATAATTTTATCAATCAATAAAAAACAAATCTTATGAGAACAATTATTTTAGGAAGAACAAAGGCACCTGTATCTGCCATAAGCCTTGGAACCTGGGCTTTTGGAGGTGAAAATAAAGTCGGGAAGAAATCGGTTGGATGGGCAAATCAAAGTGATAGGGATTCACGGTCCGTGTTGAAAAAAGCGTGGGAAAAGAATATTAACCATTGGGACACAGCAGATGTGTATGGTGAAGGTCATTCCGAAAGAATAATTGGAAGCATGTGGGAAGATATTCCAAGAAAATCTATATTTTTGGCCACCAAAGTGGGTTGGGACATGGGTCCTTTTTCACATTGGTATCACCCAAAACACATGAAAAATAAAATTGAAGAGTCTCTTGCTAACTTAAAAACAGATTATATTGACCTCCTATATTTACATCACTGTAACTTTGGAAAACAGGACGAATATTTTGATGACGCTGTAGAAGTTTTAAAAACATTTCAATCACAAGGGAAAATTCGGTTTACTGGCCTGTCCGATTGGTCAAATGAACGAATAGTAAAATATTTAGATGCTTGTAATCCCGATGTTATACAGCCATACAGAAACATTATGGATAACACATATGAAGAATCTGGTCTAAAAAACACAGTTAACAAAAACAACCTTGGAGTATGTTTTTTTTCACCATTAAAACATGGTTTGCTAACAGGGAAATATAAAGATACTGCTGTTTTTAAAGATGGTGACCACAGGTCAGGTATCAAAGATTTCCAAAATAAGGATAAAATAAAAAAAATCATGTTAAACTGTGAAAAATTAGAAAAAAAATTTTCCCACTATGATAACCCAATCATGCATGGAATTGTAAATGCCTTATTTTTTGACTCTCCGACAGGGTGCGTTTTACTAGGACAAAGAAATATTAACCAAGTAGAGATAGCATCTTCTCTTGGGGAAATTCTTTCAAAGGAAGATACCAATTGGGTCAAGTCACTTTATAAGATTTAATTTCTTATGGAATTAAAAAAAATTAAATACAGCCTTAAAGAAGATGGTTTTTGTTTTTTACCAAAAACATTTTTGAATAAAGATATCAAAAATGCTCGAGATGGTTTACGGCGCGTTATTAACTGCAAATATAGATC
>JAYPLH010000092.1:420-7084 GCA_038365355.1 Fidelibacterota bacterium | reverse complement strand
TATACTCCTGCTGATACAGGTGCACCTTGATTATTGGTGGCATTCCATTGGATTGATTTGTAACCTGATGATTGATTGGCGTTAACCAGATTATTTATCACATTACCAAGCATATCATAAACCGTAATATTTACAAACCCATCTTCTGGTAAGTCGTATCGTAATGTAGTAATAGGATTAAATGGGTTTGGATAGTTAGAAGAAAGCTTAATAGATGAAGGAGATTGATAATAAATCAAGAATACTCCAAAATTAAATTATTATGCTATTATTAACTTCTTATTATTACATTTATGAATGGCTAAATTATTTTTTCTTCTAATATTATTACTGTCTTGCTCAAACGATTACAATAATGAATTTGAAGCCAATCAAAATTATAAGCTTCCTGATTACGTTGATTACAACTTTCACATAAAGCCAATTTTATCTGATAGATGCTTTATTTGTCATGGACCAGACCAGGGATCCAGAAAAGGAAACTTACGTTTAGATCTTAATCATACATCCAATTCAGTGCAGAATACTATTAAAAAAAACATAATTATTCCTGGCAATGCCAGAAATAGCCTTCTTATTAAAAGAATAAATTCATTAAATAAAGAATATATAATGCCACCACCAGATTCAAAACTCATGGTCTCTGAATATGAAAAAGCATTGATTCAAAAATGGATAAATCAAGGAGCGGAGTATAAAGAACATTGGTCATTTATAATTCCGAAAAAATCCATGCTACCATATAATACAAAAAATAAATGGGTTTCGAATGAAATTGATCATTTTATTTTAGAAAAAATATTAAAAACTAAATTAGTTCCTTCTCCCATTGCCGAAAAAGAAGTTTTAATACGACGCCTTAGTTTTGATTTAAGAGGACTTCCACCAAGTTTAGAAGAAATAGAATCTTTTATTAATGATAATTCAAAAGATGCATATGAAAAAGTTGTAGACAAATTTTTATCATCAAAATACTATGGAGAACGGATGGCTTCAGATTGGTTAAGCCTTTCAAGGTATGGAGATACTCATGGCTATGAATCTGATTCTAAGAGGACTGCTTGGCAATGGAGAGATTGGGTGATAAATGCTTTCAATCAAAATATGCCATATGACCAATTTGTGATAGAACAAATTGCTGGAGATCTTTTACCCAATGCCACTAGAGATCAATTAATTGCTACATCGTTTAATAGAAATCATCTTATGAACTCGGAGAATGGAATTATAGATGAAGAGTGGCGAATAGAATATGTTTCAGACAGGACTAATACTTTTGGAAAAGCATTTATGGGTATGACAATGGAATGTGCTAAGTGTCATGATCATAAATACGATCCTATTTCACAAAAAGAATATTATGAACTATTTGCTTTTTTCAATAATGTTGATGAGCAGGGCGCTATTCGATACGAATCACAGGCCTATCCAACATTAGACTTAACAAACTCATTGGAACAATTGAGCCTCGATTCGATTGAAAATTTGATTTCTAAGGATAGAAAAAACTTAGAAATAAGAAAGAATAAATTAAAAAAGAGCATGAGGTGGAGTTCAGATGTGGAGCTTGAAAAAATAGATATTTCAAATGGACTACAATTATACTTTAATTTTGATACAATAAATGAAAATGAAGATGGGCAAATATTTTATAATGAAACAAATACAAACCGATATCTTTCACTATATACTGGAGAAGCTAAACTTGTAGAGGGAATCCATGGAAGTGGATTGTATTATGATGGAATAAATTCAACAGTTATTCAAGATGATTTAAATGCGTTTGAAATAAACCAACCATTTTCTTTTTCTTTGTGGCTTACCTTCCCAGAACCATTTTCTCGTGCCGTTATTTTAGGTACCGATGATGGTTCTTTTGATAAGGTACCTGGATTTTATTTATTTATACAGGGTGATAAATTAGGGTTCCAATTTTCTAGCACATGGGATCATAATTCAATAAATATATTATCAAGAGAATCCTTCCCTTTTAAAAAATGGAACCATATAGGACTTACTTATGATGGTACTGCTTCTTCAGGTGGTGTAAAATTATTTTTAAATGGTGTTGAGCTAGACTTCATAGTACTTAAAGATAATTTAAGCCGGACAACTAGAAAAAATCCTGGATGGTTTAAAATTGGACATTATAGTTTACAGGGAGGTTCAATTGATGAACTAAAGCAGTATGACAGAGTATTAACTTTACCAGAAATTCAAAAACTTGCTGGTCTTTCAGTTACAAACGATGGATTATTCGATTATTATACATATAATAAAGATGAAAAAATAAAAAATCTTCTTGCTTCGTTACGTATTTCAATCAAAGAAAGGTTAGAATTGTTAGATTCTATACCGCAATTGATGATAATGAAGGACTTACAGGATAGTATTAGACCAACATATGTTCTTAATAGGGGTATTTACAATGATTTAGGTGAAAAAGCACAAGCAAATACACCTGATAAAATATTAAAATTTTCAAAAAGTTTGCCACGGAATAGATTAGGCCTAGCAAAATGGCTTTTTGATAAAAACAACCCCTTAACTTCTCGAGTAAAAACTAATCGCATTTGGCAGATGTTGTTTGGAAAAGGAATTGTTGATACTCCCGATGATTTTGGAAACCAAGGATCCTTACCATCGCACCCTGAATTACTAGATTGGTTGTCTATTTATTTTCAAGACGTTGGTTGGGATGTCAAAAAATTAATTAAAAAAATTGTGCTATCTTCAACTTACAAGCAATCTTCATTGATTACAAAATCACATTTAGACTTAGACCCACAAAATCAATTATTATCAAGAGGCCCCCGCTACAGGTTACCTGCAGAAATGGTTAGAGATAATGTATTGAAAATAAGTGGTTTGCTGGTAGATAAAATCGGCGGTGAACCAGTAAAACCATATCAACCAGATGGTATTTGGGCTCAACTTTCCTCATCAAAAGAGCCCTATAAACAAGACCATGGTGAAAAATTATATAGGAGGAGCATTTATACATATTGGAAAAGAGCAGCACCTCCCCCAAACATGCTAACCTTTGATGCTCCGACAAGACACAATTGTGTTGTGAAAAGAGAAGCAACTAGTACTCCTTTACAAGCTTTAGTATTAATGAATGATATTCAATTTATTGAAGCTGCGAGGGTATTAGCTCAGAAGATTTTAAATGAAAATTTAGAAAAAAAGTTGAAAATAGAGAAAGCTTTTCGCATGATTACATCCAGACTCCCAAAAGAAAAAGAATTAAAAATACTACTTGATTTATGGAATGAAAGTAAAATTGAATTTAACAAATATCCAAAAGATGCAGAAAAGTTAGTTGAAATTGGAGAATTCCCCATTTATAATAATCTAGACAAAATAGAGTTGGCATCTTTTACAATTGTAACTTCAGCCATTTTCAACCTTAATGAAACAATTACAAAAACTTAATCATGGTGGATAAGAATCAAAATAATTATCAAAAAATCTATTCCACCTCAAAGGAAAAATCTACAGAAAATGAAATATTAAATAATTTAAGTAGAAGATATTTTCTAAAAAAAGGGGGGCTTAGCATTGGTAGTCTTGCCTTAGCGTCTATCTTAAATCCAAAAAATTTATTTGGAAAATCCAGACATCCTATATCAAAAGGTGTTTTAGGAAAACCTCATTTCATTCCAAAAGTAAAAAAGGTAATATACCTATTTCAAAGTGGAGGGCCTTCACAGTTTGAATTATTTGATAATAAACCGTTACTCAAAAAAATGCATGGTCTAGAACTCCCAAAATCTGTAAGGGGGAATCAACGAATCACTGGCATGACATCGGATCAAAGAAGTTTTCCGTTAGTTGGTAGTCCATTTCAATTTAGATATTTTGGAGAAAGCAAAACCTCAATGAGTAGTTTAGTTCCAAATCTATCCAAAGTTGTTGACGAAATATGTTTCATTAGATCTATGCATACTGAAGCTATCAATCATGATCCTGCACTTACCTTTTTCCAATCTGGCTCTCAAATTCCTGGTAGACCTTGCATAGGATCTTGGTTGAGTTATGGATTAGGAACCGATAATAAAAATTTACCAGCTTTTATGGTATTGCTTTCTAGAGGAACTGGATCTCCTAGCGCAATTGCATTGAATAGTAGGATATGGGGTAATGGATTTCTTCCATCCATTCATCAAGGCGTCCAGCTTAGATCAGGAAAAGATCCGGTTTTGTATCTTAATAATCCAAATGGAGTAAATAGATCTAATAGAAGAAATTTTTTAAATAGTCTAGGAAAACTAGCTCAATTACAATACGAAGATATCGGTGACCCAGAAATAATTTCAAATATCAATCAGTATGAAATGGCATACCGGATGCAAACTTCAGTTCCTGAAATCTCCGATTTTTCGAATGAGCCTGAATCTACTTTTAAGCTTTATGGTCCTGACAGTAAAAAGCCTGGTACATATGCTTCAAATTGTATTTTGGCACGAAGGCTTGTTGAAAATGATGTGAAATTTGTTCAATTATATCACATGGGGTGGGATCAACACTACAAACTAAAAAGTGCGATTGAAGGCCAAGCACGTGACATAGATCAACCCTCTGCAGCTTTAATTAAAGATTTAAAACAAAGAGGATTATTAGAAGATACTCTAGTTGTTTTTGGTGGTGAGTTTGGAAGAACATCATATTGCCAGGGCAAGTTAACTCCTGAGCTTTTTGGAAGAGATCATCATCCTAGAGCATTTACTATGTGGATGGCTGGAGCAGGAATAAAACCTGGTATTTCATATGGTAGCACTGATGATTTTGGGTACAACATATCTGAAAATCCAGTCCATGTTCATGATTTTCAAGCTACTCTTTTACATCTTTTAGGTATCGATCATGAAAGATTAATATATAAACATCAAGGAAGACGATTTCGTCTCACTGATGTTCATGGTGAAATTATTAAAGATATATTAGCATAACCTTGTTTTTAAGATTTTGTATTTGGATAAATTAAAATTGGATTTAAAGTAAATTGAACTTCGTCTTAAATTTTGGAAAACTCCACCCCGTAATCGTACACTTACCCATAGGCTTTATCACAATGGCCATAATTTTAGAAGTGTTATGTAGATTAAAAATCATAGTAAATCAAGATAAATCAATTATTTACATCTTGTTTTTTAGCACTATATCTGGGGTTTTTTCAATTATCTTTGGAATACTACTAGCAGAAGAAGGATCATATAATGAACAGACTTTATTTTTTCATCGTTGGTTAGGTGTAGCTACTACAATCCTATCTTTTATAGGTTGGTGGAGTAAAAATAATTTTAAAAAAAATATATTTACATTAACATTAATCTTTTTAGGAATATCATTAGTGCTTACAGGGCACCTAGGCGGAACTTTGACTCATGGACCAAATTATTTAAAAATATTAAATTATAGAAAAAGCGATACAACATTAAACAATATACCCGGCAACTTAGATTCTATAATTGTTTATAAAAATATCATTCAACCAATATTTAAAACTAATTGTTACCAATGCCACAATAGTCAGAAAACCAATGGAGGTTTTGATCTTACTTTGCTTGAACGGAAAAATAATACCAACATAATTAATCCAACTTCAAAGAAAAATATTTTAGAAAATAAAATATTTTTAAGAACTACTTTACCAAAATCTCATGAGAAATTTATGCCAAAAGATGGTGAACAACTTACTTTTGGCGAAATTTCATTGATTAGATGGTGGATAGAGGATGGTTCAAAATTGAATA
The DNA here is from genome assembly GCA_038365355.1 of Fidelibacterota bacterium. GTDB lineage: Bacteria > Fidelibacterota > Marinisomatia > Marinisomatales > UBA1611. Next base: position 1,325 of record JAYPLH010000092.1, on the reverse strand, counting down.
AGATGTTGAAGGATTATAAAATAACAGAAGATATAAAATTTATTTTAAAAAGAGATTATAAAATTAACTACATAAAACAATCCTTTATCGAATCTTTAAAGGTAGATTCAGTAAATGCCGAAAAATTAGATTCACTTAATTCTCTAGGCTGGGAAATCTCTTCATTATCTCAAAAAAATAACCTTCTTGAAGTGTCCGTTTTTAACGGTTACCAAATACAACCAAATCAGTTAAACGAATTATTAGAAATTAAAGATAACATTACTTGGCTTAACCTAGGAAACCAGAATCTAACAGATGATGATTTATATTTGATTTCAAAATTTAAAAATTTAACAAGATTAAGAATTGAAAATAATTCCATAAGTGATTTGGGAATAGAATATTTGATTGCACTACCAAATCTATTATCATTAAATGTTATAAATACCTCTATTACTGATAAGAGTATTAAACATATAAAGAATCTAAATTCATTACAAAAGATTTTTATATGGAAAACAAATATATCGCAAAGTGCAATTGAAGAATTAAAAAGTATTCAAGTTAAATTGACTATCGTTGGTGACGAATTATTATAGAAAAAAAGTATTCTATTAGAAGAAATGACTACATAACTATTTTCCAACATTTTAGTATGCAATCTATAGTATTTATTAAAAAAGTTTTATTTTTATTTATTATTACCAGCAATTGTTTTTCGGAGATTGATGTTATACCTATCTGTTCTATACCTCAAGGCATCCACGGCATTGCTGTATCGAATAGTGGTGATATATATTTTTCTGATAGTTTTGGAAACGTTAATTATATTAGAAAAATATATAAAATAATTGAACCATATACGAATGGATTTGAAGAGATACCTATTGTTGGGCAATTACCTGCTGGGTTACTTTGGGATG
>JAYPLH010000092.1:0-410 GCA_038365355.1 Fidelibacterota bacterium | reverse complement strand
GTACCTGGACCCTGGTTAATAAAAAAATCTAATAATAATATGATTTTTGTTACTTCATATAATAATCAAATTTTCCAATTATATGAAACTGGAGCAGTTGAAATAATTATTTCTGATTTAGCTTATCCTTTTGGTTTAGAAATTCTAGATGATAATTCTATATGGATAAGTGAACAAGGAGGAATAGACATTCCTGGTGCAATTAGGAAATGGTCTTTTGAAGGACAATATCTTGATGAAATCCTTTACAATTGGGATAATCCAGAAGGACTTCAGTTGGATGTGTTTGGAAATTTATGGATAGCTGATACAGGCGCAGGGAAAATCTTCAGATATACAAATGATGGAAATTTAGATATGGTTGTTGATAATTTAAATTTTCCAATAATAATTACAAATTTTGTCGATAA
>JAYPLH010000091.1:3930-7135 GCA_038365355.1 Fidelibacterota bacterium | reverse complement strand
TACATTTCAGAAAATATCTCAACACTTAATACAAAATCTTCAGTTGAAATATCTTCCAAATGTGGTAGCAAATCTTCTAAAAGTTTATCGTTTGGATTTTTTGAACTTAAATCAGATATAAATTCATATGCGTCATCAGTCTCCCAACTATCTATTTCATCAAACTCTATTGAATATTCTTTCTCTAAATGTACTAAACCCTTAACAACTATGTTTGTTATATCCATGCTTTCCTACCTTAATCCGTTGCACACCAAATAAAATCTTTATATTCAAAATTATAACCCTTTTCATCATTCATAGCATCATTACAATAAAGAAAAGCAGAAAATATTCCATAGCAGCTATCTACATCACTCTCATCATCTTCTAGAAGCATTTCAAGATCATCATCAAACTGTTTTTTGATTCGTTCTAATTCCTTTTCTGATAAATAATATGAAAGATTATCCCAGTCTCCATATTCATAATAATCTAGCTTTTCAATATTATCAAAGTTTTCATTTTTTAAATCGTCAAATGAAATTTTACAGATTGCTATATTTGCGTCTTTATATAATAGTCCTTCTGCAATATCCATTAAAACTTCCCCAAGTTCTTCTTCATTAATATTATTGATTATTTGTACTAAGTCTTTGCTCATAAAAATATTGTTTCTATCTCTATCCTTATTAAACTTTATAATAAATCTTTTAATAAAAGAGTCAAATACATAAATATATGCTATAATGTTGACTCTTAGAAATTTATAATTCAAATTTTATAAAAGAGGGAATTTTTATGATTGAAAGTTTACTTACATTGCTATTTTTAATTTTGCTTCAAGCTGTCTTAGGTTTTGATAATCTTTTATACATTTCTTTGGAATCAAAAAAAGCACCAGAGGATAAGCAGGCTATGGTACGCAGAGTGGCAATTGGAATTGCTGTCTTTTTCAGAATTACCCTTTTATTTATTCTAGTTGAATCAATTAAATATTTTCAAGATCCATTATTTTCAATAGATATCAATAATGTTGTTAATGGAACATTTAACTTTCATAGTATAATAGTACTAGTAGGTGGAATATTTTTGATTTATACCTCAATCAAAGAAATAAGTCATATGCTTGTTTCCAATAATTTTCATCATTCAACCTCTAAAGAAAAAGAAGATCCAATTAAATTAATTTTATGGATAGCCTTGATAAATTTAATTTTTTCTTTTGACTCTATCTTAGGAGCAATAGCACTTACAGATAATTTTATTCTTATGGCGATTGCTATTATCTGTGGAGGATTGTTGATGATTTTTCTTGCAGACTCAATCTCAGACTTTCTTCAAAAAAATCGTATGTATGAAGTTTTAGGATTATTCATATTGTTTGTTGTTGGTATTATGTTGGTCGCTGATGGAGGACATCTTGCTCACTTGAAATTATTTAACAATCCAATAACTCCAATGAGTAAAACTACTTTTTATTTTATTATATCTATTCTGATTGCAATCGATATAGTTCAATCAAAATATCAAAAGAATTTATTGAAAATTAACAAAAAGGATTAAAAAATGACTTCAATCGATAAAACAAATTTAGTTCAATATGTAAAAAATGATGTAGAGCGTGTAGGGTTTTTATTGCTTTTTTTAGCACACTGGTCTGATGGAGATTTTTCATTAAGTGAGTATAAAGAGTACGATTTTATATTAATGCAGATGATTGAAGCTGGACAGCTAGATTTGAACAAAGATGGTGAAGTAAATCGTAAGGATTTAAAACACGCTATGGATCAAATTACTGATGCCATGGCAGGTAGTGATTTAGCAACTGTCAAAAATACTGTTCAATTGCTTTGTAAACATTTTATGGATTATCCTATTGTAGCAAAAGAAACTATTCTTGGTGCAGCAATCAATATTGTTCATGCTGATAATAAATTATTAGGCTCAGAAAAAGAAAATGTTAGCTTTATTAAAAATGAACTAGGTTTATAAATTAAGATGACACTCCAAAAAAAGATTAAAGAAATTGCTCAGTATGTTTATGAAAGTCTTGGTCCTGGTCATGCTGAAGGAATATATAGAGATGCAATGAGCATTCAATTGCAAGAAGAAGGGTATATTGTAAAAACCGAAGCACCTGTAAGTATTACATTTATAACAAAAAAGAAAAAAGAAATGATTGTGGGTAATGGTAGGATTGATTTATTAATTCAATCTAAAACTAAGAAGAATGAAAAAATTATTTTGGAACTGAAATGTGTACAACCTTTACTTAAAAACGACTCAAAGAACATAGAAAATACCAAAGAGTATTTACAGTTATGTAAATATTTAGATTCAATTACAACAGCAAAAAAAGGAATGATAATTAACTTCCCTTTTCCTTCAGCTAATGATGGGAATGTTGAGATATTTTTGAGAAAACAATTATGAATTAAAAAAAATCATATAGAAATGGAGTAAGGGTAATGAAAAAACTAATATTTAAGGAAGAATTTAGAAACAGCGCTGCATATGCAGATCAGAATCAATTTCAGAGAGAAGATTTAAGATTTTTTATAGAAAACTCAGAATATTTACCAGAAGAAATAGAATATATTATTTTTGATGGTTGCTATGAAATGAGTGAGAAGGATATTTTTGATATTACTATGTTAAAAAATCTTAAACGAATTGACTTTAATTATTGTGGAAATTTAAAAAAGATTGACATTATAAAAGAATTGCCAAATCTCAGTCACATTAATTTTTATAATCCACAAATGGAAGACTATTCTATTTTTGAGCATTTAAAAAACCTTACGCACTTATTTATTGGAGAGTCAGATTCTGTTAAAGATATCAATTTTTTAAAAAATTTAACAAACTTGACACATTTGGAATTACAAGATCTATATGATTTTAATGGAGATATTGGCGTGCTGTCAAATTTTACAAAATTGGTTCATTTAGTTTTAAATGGGACACTTGTTAAAAGCATAGAGCCTCTTAAAAATTTAAAGAATTTAAAAGTTGTTGATGTATCTGGTAGTGGGGAGCTATCAAACTTAGATTTACTTAAGAATACGCATAACTATAAGCAGAAAATACTCGTGAAATATTTAAATGAATCTACCTATGATGGAGAATGGAACAATTGTGCTCAAAATGGTAAAGGAACATTTACCAATAAAAATATAGAATATAAGGGAGATTTTAAAGATGGTGTTAGAGAAGGAAAAGG
>JAYPLH010000091.1:0-3920 GCA_038365355.1 Fidelibacterota bacterium | reverse complement strand
CTTTTACCTACGATGGACATTATTATGAAGAAAAGATTTATGAAGGAGATTTCAAAGGGTATATGTATCATGGAAAGGGAGTTTTTACTTGGGAAAGTGGAAGTAAATATGAAGGTGATTTTTTAGAAAATTCACGAACCGGTAAAGGTATTTTCACTTGGGAAGATGGAAGTAAATATGAAGGTGATTTTTTAGAAAATAAACGAAACGGTAAAGGTATTTACACTTGGACTGATGGAAGTAAATATGAAGGTGATTTTTTAGAAAATAAACGAACCGGTAAAGGTATTTACACTAAGCCTAATGGAGACAAATATGAAGGTGATTTTATTGATGGTATAAAATCAGGAAAAGGGGTTGAAACTTTAGACAATGGAATGACATATAAAGGAAGTTTTGAAGACGGTTTTCGTCAAGGTCAAGGTATTTTAACTTGGCCTAATGGAGACAAATATGAAGGAGATTTTAATCAAAGTAAAATTACTTCTGGAACATATACTTGGAAAGATAAAGAATCATTTGTGGGAGACTGTAGTATTATAAACAATCTTTCTAATACACAAGTTTTCAAAATAAAAAATAAACCCACCGTAAGCTCTGATTATTTAAGAGACTTAGTATTAATAACTCCTATGAGTTCTGACGTATTTAAAGCAATTGAACAAAGAAAAAAAATAGGTTCACAGATAACTGAAATTATTGATGTAAAAAACATGATTAAAGATAAAAAATTATCTCTTGAACAAATCAGTGAAAAGAAATTTAGCAGTAATATATTTAAATCGCTTATGATTGAGTCAGAGAAAATTATAGAAGCATGCTTAAAAAACAAGCACTTGCCAAACGAGATGTTATCTGATGTTTTCTTATCTGAAAAAGCATCATTCGAGCAAAAATTATCAATTGCTTCAAATGAAAGCATAACAAATAATACTTTTTTTGATATAATTAATGATAATAGTAGTTATTTATCTTCGAGATTAAGAAAAGCAGCTGCTCTAAACAATAGCTGTCCTGAAGATGTAACCAAAAAGTTGTTGAAAGATGAATATCGTTGGGTTCGTGAAGCAGCAGCTTCTCATGGTAATATTAAAAATAATGATATATCGAACATATTAACAAATCTTAAAAAAGAACCAAAAGATCGATATTTATTAAATGGGTTATTAATTAATCCAAACTGTAGCCAGGATAATATTACAATACTTAAAAAGCTGTTAGAGGATGAAAAACAATATCCGAGAGAGTTTAACGAATATAAAATTGGGTTTGACTGTAATACTTATCCATCAGAACAATGTGCTGGAACGGTGCATTATGATAATATGGCTGATTGCATTATAGATTATGAAGGAAGTTGGAGTGATTATATATGGGATAATGATTGGTATAGTTTCGATGATATTTACCACTCTTATGGAATGAATTGTCCTGCAACTCATGTTGAATACCCAAACCATGAAATGGCAGATATAACAATTGAACCTAGCCATGATCCTGATGAAGATGACTTTTCTATTTATGATTATGACTATATGGTTTGTGAAACTAAATCATATGAAAAAGGTTATGGTTGGAATGATTGGAATAGATATGTGATTGAATTGGAATATGAACTGATTCCAGAAGCTATAGAACCATCTTTTGATGGAGGCGTTTGCAATGATTATAGTTATCAATCAGATAATCTTGATGGCACCCGTGAAGAAGGTTATTTTGAAAGCACAGATGATTATAGTACAACTGGTAAAGGAACAGATTTTGATATCAATACTGATCCTGAAGATATTATTTCAGAAATGGAAGAAAATAAAAAAGATCCTACAAATAGAGATGAAGTAATGGAATGGCTTCAGTTAAATTATAAAACTGAATGATAGAGATAGATTGCATAGATTGAGATGTTAATAGATAAAGCAAAAACTTACAAACGCGCAGTTGCCAGACGCTATCTTCCTGTTTCCTCTGAAGAAATTGTTTCAAAAGTAAGAGAGGCAGACAAATATAATTTATCAACAAAATTTGATGGCCATTTATATATCCTTATTTATGAAGATAAAAAAGCATCCCTTGTTAATCATTTTGGTACAATTCATAATGATTTACCCTTATTAAAAAAAGCAGAAGAGTTATTGCAGAAAGCTGGTATTGCTAAGGCATACATTCCTGGAGAGTTATATTTGCAACAACGTGAACGAACCTATGTGTTTGATTTGGTAGCTGCTCTTGATGATAAATCAGAAGAAATCGCCTTTGCTGCTTTTGATATACTTTCAATAGATGATCAAGAATATGATTTAAAAAACTGGGAAGAAAAACTCAAAAAGCTTGGTGAATTATTTCCAGGAAACGGTTCAGTACATTCAGTGGGAAATAAGGCTGTTGAAAGTCGTAAGGACATTGTTGATTTTTATAAGCAAGTAGTAGAAACAGATGGCCAAGAAGGAGTAATTGTAAAATCAAGCGAGGGAATGATTTATAAAATCAAACCTCTTCATACATTCGATGCAGTTGTCGTTGGGTTTGTTGAAGGCGAAGGTCATAGAGAAAGAATGCTACGTGAAGTATTAATTGCGATGATGACAGATAAAGATACATATCAGCTTGTAGGTAAAATAGGTAATGGTTTTAGTGATCAAGAGCGCACAGATTTATTAAAGAAACTCAAGCCACTTTCAGTAGAGTCGAATTATTTTGAATCATCAGGTGCAAAAGTCGCTTTTACTATGGTAAAACCAGAAATCGTAGTAGAATTCTCAACTTTAGATATTGTTACTGAAAATTCGAAAGGAATTATTAAAAAAATGCGCTTAACATTTGATAAAACATATAGTGCTCTATCATTGTTACCTTCTGTTAGTTTTATGACTTCAATCTTTAAGAGAGTCCGTGATGATAAAAAAGGGAACAATCCAGATGATGTTCGCTTTGATCAAATTACAAAGCTTGTAGAAATTACGGATGGTGATTTGAGTGCACAGGAAGAACAAGACCCTTCAACATTACTAGAACGCAAAGTATTCTCTAAGGAAAGTAAAGGAGCGACAATGGTTCGAAAGTTTGTCTTGTGGAAAACCAATAAAGAACAATCTGGAAACTATCCTGCTTATGTATTTCATTACACTGATTTTAGCCCTACAAGAAAAGATATGTTGAAAGTAGACTTGAAGGCTTCAAGCAATAAAGAGCAAATCCATTTGATTTTTAATGAGTCGCTTGAAAAAAATGTTAAAAAGGGTTGGGTTGAACAATAATTAAAAAAGGATTAAATATGAAAAAAATTAAGATTAAATCATATCATGGAGCTGGTTGGCTTGCACCAATTTTAGGAGATGATTTTAAAAAATTAAAAAAATACTGCGAGGAATGGGACGAAACTATCGAACATTTTTGTCCAAGTGCAAATGAAATGACATATCAAGAATTCATTGATGGTTTTGATGTTTTTTCTTGGGCATTAGATGGAGAAGATTATTCTTTACACTCTTATAGAATGTTGACTGATGGATTAGAACTATTTATTGATCAAGATGGCAGTGAAACACTCATACCTTTTGATCAATGCACAATTAATAAGTCTTTAATTACAGAAAATGATTTTCATAAATATAAAAGAGATCAACTAGCAGAAGGCGAAGGAAGAGCATACACTTTTGGGTATTCTTCTGATGAAATAATTGAGGTAGAATTTAATATTGACGATACAATCAAATTTGATCCTAAAAAGTTAGTAATTACGATTGTAGAAAATGAGATGTTTGATATTGTTGGGCCTTATATAACAGAAATTGAATATAACGGCGAATATATCATGTGTGACGTTGAAGATTTTGAGGGTGAATATTATAGCATGAATTCCTTTAAGTTAAACTAGAGTTATAATTATGAATGACAATTTTAATGAAGATTTTTGGTGGGAA
>JAYPLH010000090.1:0-7246 GCA_038365355.1 Fidelibacterota bacterium | reverse complement strand
TTAATTAAATAGATTTAAAAAATGATTTCAACATCAAATGTATCCATGCAATTTGGATCAAAAGCCCTTTTTGAAAATATTTCCATAACCTTCTCTAACAATAACCGTTATGGACTAATAGGTGCCAATGGATCGGGGAAGTCCACCTTTATGAAAATTCTAGCAAATGAATTGGAACAAAGCTCAGGAACTGTACAAATAGATAAAACAAAAAGAATGGCGATACTAAAACAAGATCAATTTGCATATGAAGAAATCAAAGTTTCAGATTGTGTTATTATGGGGCACAAAGCACTTTGGGAGATAAAAAAAGAAAGAGAGTATATCTACGATCTACCAAATATTTCTGATGAGCAGGGACTTAAAGTAGCAGATCTTGAAGTTGAATTTGCAGAAATGAATGGATACATGGCAGAAACGGATGCTGAAGAATTGCTATTAGGATTAGGAATTCCAATTAATGATCACAGCAAGTTAATGAAAGAAATTGCTCCTGGATTGAAGCTACGTGTTTTACTTGCCCAGGCACTCTTTGGAGACCCTGGTATTTTACTACTAGACGAGCCAACCAATAATTTGGATATTAACACAATTCGTTGGCTTGAGGACACTCTTAAGTCCAGATCTTCCACAATGATAATAATTTCTCATGATAGACGATTTCTTAATGGCATATGTACCCATATGGCAGACCTTGACTATGGCGAAATTAAAATTTACCCCGGTAATTATGATGATTTTATGATTGCTTCCACGATGGCAAGAGAAACGTTGCTAAATGAAGATGCAAAAAAAAGAAAAAAAATTAAAGAGCTCCAATCTTTCGTTAGCAGATTTTCCGCAAACGCATCAAAGGCAAAACAAGCTACATCAAGAGCTAATCAAATAAAAAAAATCAAATTAGATGAGATTAAAAAATCTACAAGAGTTTATCCATTTGTTCGATTTAATCAACAAAAAAAAGTTCACAACAAAGTGATAGAAATTGAAAATATTTCCAAAAGCTATGATGAGATTTCAGTTATAAATAAATTCAGTACAATTATTAATTCCAGAGATAGAATTGCGATTATTGGTGAAAATGGTATTGGAAAGACTACTTTCCTTAAATGTTTAGTAGAAGATGAATTTATCAATGAGGGAAAAGTTAAATGGTCTGAAAACGCTCTGGTTGGTTACTTTCCGCAAAACCCAAGTAATGAATTCAAAATTGATATTTCTCTTCTAGATTGGATGAACCAATGGAGCCATGAAGAGGATGATTTAGAAACTGTAAGAGGAACACTCGGACGCTTATTATTTTCTCAAAATGATATAGGCAAACCAATCAGTGTTTTATCTGGTGGAGAGCAGAGACGTATGTTATTTGGTAAAATAATTTTACAAAGAGCAAATGTAATCATCTTAGATGAACCTACCAATCACCTTGATATGGAATCAATAGAATCTCTTAATCACGCATTAAACCTTTTTGAGGGCACTTCCATTTTTGTAAGTCATGATAGGGAGTTTATTTCATCTTTAGCCACTCGAGTAATAGAAATTAAGCATGATAAAATTATTGATTATGATGATAATTACAATAATTACATTTCCAAAAAATAAGGTCTCAAGATTTAATAAAGGCTATTGGACTTTATATTCAATACCACAATTAACTAGGATTACCTGATAAATTTTTAAGTATTCTTAAAAAGTTTATGCCATGACCTTAATTACTTGCCCAATTTTTAATTCTTTTTCGACCGATAGTATTAAATAAATATCAGGTTGTATATCCTGACAATCCAAAAGGATATGCAAGTCAGAAGCTATATTTTTTACAGATTTTATTTTTCCTTCAATAATTAATTTACCTTTTGAGTTTTCTTGACTAAAGAGTTGAAATTGATTTGGTCTTACATGAATTAATGGCTCTTTATCATTTGAATAAACTATGTGATGATTAGATTCTGGAAATAATTCTAATGGAATAAAATTAGTTTCCCCAAAATATCTGGCTACTAACTTTGAAATAGGGCTTTCATAAATTTCTTTAGGTGATCCATCTTGTAAAATAATTCCATTATCAATTACAATTATCCTATCAGATATTTTCATTGCATCCATTATATCATGAGTAACAATAATTGCAGTGGTTCTATATCTTCTTATGATCTCTGATATCATTAAACTGATTTTAGATTTTAAGTGAAAGTCCAAATTACTAAGGGGCTCATCCATTAATATTACATTCGGTTGAGTAGCCATCGACCTTACGAGAGCAACCCTTTGTTGTTCACCACCTGAGCATTCATGAGGATATTTGTTTAAAATTTTTTCAATATTTGTAACCTGAATTAATTCAGAAACTATTTCTTTATTATTTTCACTACCTTCACCAAAGTAAATATTTTCAAGCATTGTCATATTTGGGAACAATGCATAGTCTTGAAAAACTAATGAACAATTTCTTTTTTCTGGAGGAATAAAAATATCGGAGCTATTCACAACTACATCATCTAAATTGATACTGCCAGACTCAGGAATTTCTAGCCCAGAAAGAATTCTTAATAGAGTGGTTTTCCCGCTTCCACTGCTACCTACGACACTAACAATTTCTCCTTTACTAATACTTAGACTTAGACCATTTAGAACCCTCTGCTTACCATAATACTTAAATACATTTATAACTTCAACCAAAGCTATAACTCGTTTCTTGTAGTTCTATTAATGAAATATATAGCAGGGAATGAAATTGCAATTATTAAAAGGGATGGTAATGAGGATTGGAAAAATTGAGCTTGATTGATTAAGTCATATGTATAGGTTGCAAGAGTATCAAAATTAAAAGGTCTGAGAATTAAAGTAAGAGGCAATTCTTTTGCAACATCTATAAATACAATTAATGCAGCGATTAATAATGGTTTCCTTAAAATAGGTAAATTAATTTTAAAAAGTGAGGTTGTTGAGCTTGCACTTAAAACCCTTGAAGCATGATTGATACTTGCGCATTGTTTTTTCATGCTCGACTGTATAGGCTGCCAGGCAACTGCTAAAAAGCGTACTCCATAAGCAAAAACTAAACCGAAAACCGAACCTATAATCAAAATATTAAAAGATGTATTTATGTGGCTGTTTAATTTTAAAATCCCAATAGCAATTATTGCACCTGGAATTGAGTAACCCAATATAGCTAATTCGCTAATTTTCCTTACAATTCGATTGTTGAAATAATTTTTAACAAAATTTATCGTGAAAGCAATGCATACAATTGATAGGCTAGCGATTAATGATATGAAAATGGTATTAAATGATATTTGTACAATGTTCATATCCTCAAAATTAAAACTTGAATACAAAAGCCATGTCAGCAATCTTACAAAAGGAATTAAAAATCCAAAAATGAATGGTGTAAAACAAAGAATAAAAACTAAAAAAATCTTTTTGTTTTTTACTGGAATTTTTGAAAATGTGTTTTGACTTCCATTTATGTTATTATATCTCTCCTTCCCTCTGATTATCTTTTCAGTAATTAAAATAGAAAAAACAAATAGTATTAAATAAGAAGATAGTTTTAATGCACTGGCCATATCATACATTCCAAACCATGATCTAAAAATTCCAATTGTTAGAGTTGAAATACCAAAATATTCTACGGCAGCATAATCATTAAGTGTCTCCATAATTACTAGACTTAATCCAGCAATTATAGCCGGTTTGGTAGAAGGTAAAATTAATTTTTTAAATATCTTATTCGAAGGTAAACCTAATGTAATGGCTGATTCAATCAGTCTATTACCAGATAATAGCAAAGATGCTCGAACACTAAGGTAGACATAAGGATATAAAACAAATGAAAAGAGAATAATAACAATTAAATAAATTAAAAAGCTTTCAACCATCATTGTTTCATTTATACCAATATTAATTCTAAACCAATTAAAAAATGGATTTAGCAACTCCAAGATATCATAATAAGCATAGGCAGCAATATAAGTCGGAATAGTCATAGGCAAAATCAATATCCATTCTAAGGTTTTTCTACCACGAAAATCATGACATGTTACATACCAGGCGCTTCCTACACCAATGATGGTACTTAAAACACTTACACCTAGAACTATACAGAGGGTAGAAAAGATATATTTTCCTAATAGGTTCTCCCTTATATGAACCCAATTATCTGATTCAATGTTAAAGTTATAGATAATTAGAAAAATTGGTAAAAAAATCATTAAAGCAATTAGTATAGATAAAAAATTCCAACTATTCATTTTGAATAGAAGTTCATTTTTTAAATATTTAGAAAAGGAATTCAAGGTATAAACTAATTAACTATTCCCAGCCCACAATATCAAAGATCTTTACAGCTTCCAGATTATTTTTGCCAAGGATAGATAAATCCAATTTATCTGCTTTAAAACTGCCCCATTCCAAAAATATTTCAGAATCTGCATTTTGATATTCAAGTGGGTATTCAAAGTTGGATTCAGCAAAAATTTTTTGATTTTCAAGTTTGGTTAAATACTCTAAAAACATTATTGCCTCTTTTTTATTTTTTGAGCTAGCAGTTAATCCTGCCCCACTTACATTAATATGAGTGCCTCTGTTATCCTGATTTGGGAAAAAAACCTTTAATTTGCTTGCAACTTCCCTATCTTCTTTTTTTGGTGAATTTGCCAAAAGCCCTAAATAGTAAGTGTTAATAACTGCTAAATCTGCAACACCATTTGCAACTGCTCTAGCTTGATCTCTATCATTACCTCGAGGTTTTCTAGCCATATTTCTCTTCACAGATCTTGCCCATTTGGTAGCTTTTCGTTTTCCATTGTGTTCAATGATTGAAGCCAATAATGACTGGTTGTATATGTTATTTGATGATCGAATTACTAACCTACCCTTCCATTTAGGATCAGCTAAATCTTCATAGGTTGACAATTCCTTTTCCTCCACTCTATCCTTTGCATACACTATTACCCTTGCCCTAACAGATAGACCGAACCAATAATTTTCTGAATCTCTCATTGATTGTGGCACATTTTGATCTAAAACATCGGAAAAAACAGGTTGTAGAAGCCCTAAATTTTTAGCCCTAACTAATCTGCCAGCATCTACTGAAATCAAAACATCTGCAGGAGAATCTTTTCCTTCACTTTTTAGTCTCTGTATCAGTTGATCAGCACTGCCTTTTATAACGTTAATTTTAATTCCAGTTCGATTTGTAAAACTTTTAAATAAGATCTTATCTGACTCATAATGTCTATGAGTATAGATGTTTAATTCACCTATAAGAAAAGAAAAAAAGAATTGTAATACGACTAGGTTTTTAAAATGTTTTTTATTCATCAAAGAATTTCTCACCACGGTTTTTAAAAAGGTTTTTGTAAAATATTAAATGAGAATCAATCTCAATATTATCATAACTTAAAATAATATTATTAAATTTCATTTTCTAATCATTTAAGACTGGTTAAAGTATTTATAATTGAAAAAGTTGAAAGGTTTCCTAAAATAATTATTATACATAAAAAGAATTATTTATTTAAAGGTTTTTTTAAATGAAATTAAGTGTATTCAATCCATTAATGATGATCCTTTAGATTCAAATATGTTACAAAATTCTTTTATTCAAATACCTGGAATCGGACCAAAAAAAGAAAAGTCTATTTGGAATGATGGAGTGTTATCTTGGAATGATTTCATAAATAGGAAGAAAAAATCAGGCCTCAACTTTTATAAGAGTATGTATTTTCTCCAAGTTGAAACTTGTTTAAATAAGTTAGCTGAAAATGACATTAATTATTTTTACAATACCTTACCCTCTTCAGATGAGTGGAGACTTTTTAAAGAATTTCAAAATCATTGTTTATATCTAGACATTGAAACAAATGGTGGTGATTTTTACTCCGGTTACATCACTACAATTGCAACATATGATGGAAAAAAAATTAAGTATTATATAAAGGGAGAGAATTTGAATGATTTTATTGAAGATATCTATAACTATAAAATTTTAATTACTTATAACGGTAAATCATTTGATATTCCATTTATTGAAAATTACTTTAATATTGAACTAAACCATGCTCAAATCGATTTAAGATACCTGCTGAGCAGCTTAGGATACAAAGGGGGACTTAAAAGTTGTGAAAAGCAATTGGGTATATTTCGCAGTGCACTTGATGGCGTAGATGGATATTTTGCTATTCATTTATGGAATGACTATTACTACAATGGAAATAGACTAGCCCTTGAAACTTTACTTGCATATAATATAGAAGATACTGTTAACTTGGAAAAATTAATGGAAATTTCATTTAATAAAAAAATTGAAAGAACAGGCATTAAAAATTTTGACACAGTAAACAATAACCAAGATCCAAAAAATCCATTCCAACCTCATCTAAAAACTGTATTAGAAATAAAATCAAAAATTTTTTTTTAAAATATTAATTCTTTTGAACGAATGAATATATTTTCAATGGTTTAGTCTTCTACAGTAGTGAGTTTTTCTTCTAATAAATCTGGATTTTCTATATTTACCTGCTCTTGGCTTATATTATTTTCAAAAAAATTAAATGAATCAATACGCTTATTAAATCCATGTAGAAGATTATTAATTGTTTCTTTTGTCATCCTGTCAACATCCGATTGAATATTTACTGCTACTTTTTTTGAAATTTCTTCCACTTGTTTTATCGCCATTTTAACAAGCTCGTTTTTTTCATCCTCACTAACCCCTCCATCAAAGATTGAGCTTAAAAATTCAGGCAATATTTTTAAGCGTGTACCTTGTTCATCATAAAAATAAAAATCTTTTATTTTTACATCGTATTTGCATCTAGGCATATTTACGGAAACACCTTTGCCATTATCGAATACTTTAAAATCTTTCGATAATAAATTGTACACAAAATCAACTTCAAATTCAAAAACCATTGCTAATTTTTTCTCACTAAGCATCCATGAAAAATACTTTTTCCCAATATCACCCCAAACATGATCAACGGAGGTAACTATTTCTTTCATATACGCTCTATATACCCTTAATTCTCCTATACTTACCAAATATGAGCTTACATTTAACGTAATCGAATCAGACTTTTCTATTTTCTGAAACTTAATCCAAATGTAACCTATCAAAAATCCAACTGCTCCACCAATTAATATTCCTATAAAATATTTCATATTTTTCTAATCATTTCACCTGTTAATATATTTCAAAGTTAAATATCATTTTAAGGACACTCATAAATGCTTATTT
>JAYPLH010000089.1:0-7265 GCA_038365355.1 Fidelibacterota bacterium | reverse complement strand
GTGTTTTGCATAAGAAAAGCCTGTACTATATTCAATTAATAAACTGTATAAGTCACCTGGACACCTTCTAGTGACTTCAATAATATAAAACTTTGATTTTTTTAATATAAATTGAGTATGAATAAGCCCATTTCTAAGGTGTAAAGAGCGAGCAATTTTCTGAACATCATTACGAATGGCTATTAGTAATTTTTTACTAAAATCAGGTACTACATAACTAGTATCCACAGCATATTTACTAGCAGAGCTGTATTCCTTAACTATGAAATCAATATATACCTTACCGCTTTCTAAAAAAGCAGAGTGACTGTATAACTGACCCTCTATGAATTGTTCAACTACAAACTTTTTACATTTTGAATTATTCATTGCATACGTCTTTGCAATCTCTATTTCCAGCTTATCAAATTTTTGTAATTTTGTTATACCCCTTCCACTATAGGAATCAACAGGTTTCACAATAGCCGGATAAGAATTATTTTCTAATTCAGACGTAATCAATTGTGGAGCATTTAAATTTAATTTTCTAGAAAACATTCTAAATTCATTTTTATTATTAATCGTATTATTGGTGAAAAGATTATCAATATTGTAGAATTTTAATTTT
The DNA here is from genome assembly GCA_038365355.1 of Fidelibacterota bacterium. GTDB lineage: Bacteria > Fidelibacterota > Marinisomatia > Marinisomatales > UBA1611. Next base: position 6,658 of record JAYPLH010000089.1, on the reverse strand, counting down.
TCACTAATTTTTGAACAAATTTCATAGGATACATCGTTACAACCAGGTATAATATAGTCTATTGATATTTTTTTGATAATATCAATGACACTGTCAATCATTCTATAGTCTAATTTTATATAATTTTCACAAGCTTTAGCCAGAGTATCTTCTGGATTATTTCCTATAACGTAAAGTTCAAAATGACTCTTACTGAGATAATCAAAAATAGGTTTAGACGCCAGATTTGTATCAAATACTAAAACTTTTTTTTTCATAAATACTTACACTTTTTCCCATTTTTTTGAAGCATTAGATTTATTTATTGCTGTAAATAATTTAATACCCTCCATTGCCTCCTTAAAGCCGAAGCATTCTGAGGGAATAAACTCTTTTGAAGTTTTGAAAGAGTTTAAAGAATTAGCAATATCATTATAATAATTTGCAAAGGCCTCAATAAACCCTGATGGATGACCTACCTTGAAGCGAGTATATCTTTCTTCATTACAGATAACTACATCATCATTACCCCTGTCAATAATCTTTCTATTACCAAAATTGTCTGCATAAATCAAGTTTTCAGGATTCTCTTGGTACCATAGTGCAGAGCCTTTATCTCCAAAAACTCTAACTTTTAACCCATTTCGATATCCAATTGCAACCTTACTATACCACATATTACATGTTACTGAATTAGAATATTCAATTAAACAATTAATGTTATCTATTACAGCTGGAAAATTTCCATATGAGTCATACTTAGATATAACTTTTAAAGGTATCTCTCCTGTTAAATAATAAACTAACATGTGTAGATGAACGCCTAAATCTAATGAGATGGTAGGTATATGCTTATCTTCAAGCCTCCAATTCTGAGGTTTGATAGGTGAGCCATCATCCCCTGATACTCTGGCAAAAGGATCCATTGGCATTTCTATTTGTATTTGATTGATTCGGCCAAGTGATCCATTTTTGATCATGTGCTTAAGTTCACGAACCATGGGGTATCCAAGATAATTATAAATGACAGCTAAATAACCATTATTTTTTGATATTGACTCATCAATGAATTGAAGTTCTTCTAGTGAGCAAGCCAATGCTTTTTCACATATAACTGCAAAATTATTATCTAATAATTTTACAATCTGTTGGTGATGTTGATCTGTAGGCGTTAAAACAATTACTGCATCAAGTTTATTTTTTTCGTACTTTATTAATTCTTCGATGTTAGAATAAACTCTACTTTTATTTATTTTGTAAGCATCGCCAGTTTTTTGATTAATTTTTTTATTTAAACTAAAAGCACCGCACACAATCTTAAACATATTATCAATGTGTAACGCAGAATAATGTGCATATCCAACAGCAGAGTTTATTCCCCCTCCAAGAAAACCAACCTTCAATTTTTTATTATTTTTTAACAAGCTTTTTTCACCTCTGTATTAATTCACTTATTATGAATGATAATTCTACAGCTTGTGAAGCATTTAATCTAGGATCAACTGACGTTAAATAATTATTACTTAAATTTTCATAACTAATATTTTGAGGGCCCCCTATGCACTCTGTCACATCTTCACCAGTTACTTCTAAATGAACACCGCCAGGAGTAACACTTTCACCATAGCATATTTTAAAAAATGAACTCAACTCCTTTTTTATGCTATCAAATGATCTTACTTTGTATTTTTCGTATGAAAAAGTATTTCCATGCATTGGATCGCAAGAATATATGACGTTTAAATTAGAATCTTTCATACCCCTGATTAAGTTTAGACGTTTCTTTTCAATGCTTTTTTTTCCGAACCTCAAAATCAGGATAACCTTGTCCTCCAAATTTGAAGGATTGATTTTTTTTATAACCTCTGTTATTTCATCCAAATCATAATCAGGACCAATTTTGATTCCAATGGGATTTCCAATACCGGACATATATTCAACATGAGCCTCTTTTAGACCTCTAGTTCTTTCTCCAATCCATAACAAATGAGCAGTAGTATTATAATACATACCGTTTGTTGTATCTAATCTGGTAAATGCCTCTTCATAATCAAGCAATAGGCCTTCATGAGAAATATAAATATTATTATTAAAACTAGTAGTTGCTTGGTTCATAGAGAAGTCATCTTTCTCCACATATGAAGATAATTCTTTTTCTATCATACCGTATCTTTTATCATCAAGTATTAGATCTCTAAAATAGTGCTCTTTCCAATCAAGAATGTTTTTTACATTACTATAACCTCCCTGCATAAAAGCCCTAATTAAATTAAAAGTTGATGTGGAGTGAAAATACCCATCTAATAATCTGTCTGAGTTTGGAGTTCTTGATGCAGTTGTGGGTTCAATATCATTGACCATATCACCTCTGTAAGAAAGTATTGCTTTCCCATTTAATTTTTCAAATTTTGAAGATCTTGGTTTAGCATACTGACCTGCAATTCTGCCTACCCTAATTACTTTTTTTGAAGTATTATATTGTATTACAGTAGACATTTGAAGTAATACTCTTAAAAAATTATGTATTAAAGGCCCGGTACAGTCTTTAAAATTTTCTGCACATGGTCCTATTTGTAGAATGAAATTATCTGATTTAACTCCACCCAATTCTTTTCGCAGTTTTCTTGTTTCCCCTGAAAAAACTATGGAGGGAAGTGATTTTAATTTATCAATTACTTCTTTATATTTTTTTGAGCTTGGCCAAGATGGCTGCTGCCTAGCGGGATATTCTCTCCAACTTGATTTAGTCCATGACTTGTTCAATGTGTATATCTTTAGTTTAGTCTTCGTCAATAAATGTGTCTGTGCGAATATAAGCTAATAATAGGATTTAACAATCAAATTAATTATCTCATCAATTTTTTCAATACTTAGATTTTTATATAGAGGCAGACAAAGAATGCGTTTTGCTATACTTTCTGATATGGGACAATGCACTTTTTTTAAAACTTTATTATATTTGTTGACTGATGGGTAAAAGTAACGTCTAGGAAAAAATCCTGAATTAGTTAATGTGCTCTCCACATTTAATAATTTATCTTCACTATCAAAAATTAATGGGAAATATGAATAATTAGGTTCTCCCAAATCATTATATTTTTGAAAACTTAACTTAGGTAGTTCAGATAAATTAGATAAATAATGTTGATATTTAGATTTCCGATCATTAAGCACAGTTTCATAGTTTTTTAAATTAACTAATCCTAATGCTGCATGAATTTCAGTCATTTTTCCATTAAAACCATCCTCCACAATATCTTTATCATCATTATGGCCAAAAAAACGGATGCGTCTTAATTTTTCACATAAATTTTTATTCTTTGTAATGCATCCGCCACCCTCACCAGTATTTAACAATTTAGTCGCATGCAGGCTGGTCGCTGATATATCGCCAAAGTGCAATAAGCTCTCATTTTTATATGTGGAACCTATAGCATGGGCAGCATCATAAATGACTTTTAGATTATATTTTTTTGCTATTTCAGATATTTTTTCTACTTCGCAAGGATTACCAAACACATGTACTGGCATTATTGCTACAGTTTTATCAGTTATTTGGTCTTCAATTAAATCAGGATCAATGTTTAACGTTTCAGGATTTATGTCCGCAAAAATAGGTGTGCAACCTTCCCATTTTATTGCACTAATGGTGGCTATCCATGTAAAGGGCGTAGTTATAATCTCACCCTTTAATTCAAGAGCTTTAATTGCCATTTGAATAGCGATTGTACCGTTTGATACAGCAACAAAACTTTTCACATTCAATTTATTGGCCAGTTGACTTTCTAATTCTTGCACCAATGGCCCATTATGAGTCAAAATCTTTCTGTCCCAAACACCCTCTAATAGTTTTACATATTCTTCTAGAGGAGCCAGGGAAGGTTCAGTTACGAAAATAGGGTCTATAATTTTCTTCATAATAATGATTTTTTAAATAATTCTTTTATTAACCTGCTTTGGTTTATGTTGTCTTTATACTCAGCTTTAATATTCGTATTTCCAAATATTAATGAATGAAAATAAAGGAGCATTTTCTCAAAATGATTGTCTTTGTCAATTTTAATATTTTCTTTTCCATTATGGTTTTCAAGATATAATTCTGTCTCAAAGTTTGGTGGAGAAGTGAAAATTCTGTTCGAAGATATTTTCCCTTTACTTCCCCATAGTTCTAAATTACATTGATAATGGTTGTCAAATCCAAAAGCAATTTCAGAAAATAAGTTACTACTTTTACTTTTTAAAAATGCCCCTCCCCATAAATCAATTCCAAGTTCAGGGTCAATAAATAAAGATGAAGATCTTACTTTAATATCATTACCTAAAAAAATCTGCGAAACCTTAATTGTATAGGCTCCAGCATCTAAAACAGCACCTCCTCCTAGATCTTTACTATACCTAATATTATTCTTATCTTTAAAAGGAGGAAATCCAAATGAACTTCTTAGACACCTAAGGTCACCAATTTTCCCATCATCGAGCAAATTTTTAATTACATTCATTTGATTATGGAACCTAAACTGAAAATTTTCCAGAAGTACTAATTTATTTTTTGAAGCGATATCATTTAGCTTTTTAGCATGGCTGTATGATACAGACAATGATTTTTCAACTAAAACATGTAAATTTTTTAATAAACAATATTCTATCCATTTTGCATGCAGACCATTTGGCAATGGGATATAAACAGCATCTACATTAGGAATTCTAGAGACCTCAGAATAATCACCATGTATAATATTTATTTTTTTTTTAAAAAGATTAGTAGTTCTTCCACTTTTTGAAATAACGGCTTTTATAGAAAAGTATTCAGGCATCTCAAGAAGTGTAGGAATAATAAATCTTTGGGCAATGTCTGCTAGTCCAAGAATTACTATATTAATAGTTTTTTTCATCAAACGCTCTTATTGCTGACAACAGACTTCTAGCCTGTATGTTCACATAATTACTAAACCTCATAAAAGTATGGATCTGATTATAAGTCATCCAAATGAAATTATCTGGAATTGCATTTGGAAAATCTTGACCAACTGTAACTATCATATTTCTATTTTGCTCTCTATAAAATCTACCACCTTCCTCTGATTGCATCGCATCATAAATTATCTTACTTGGCATAGAACCATCTACATATTCAATAAAGGGCAACATGGTTCCATTCTTTCCCTCATAACTTCCTGTTAAACATTGCACAGTTGGAGCCAATTCAATAATATCCAAGTTGCCGATTTCAACTTTTGCCTGCACTAAAAAATGAGGTATGTCATTTATAAGTTTTATAATGAATACTATCAACCCACTTTCTTTAGTCTCAATCATCGGCTGAGACCAGTTAACTACTTCTCTATTACTTATTTTAACATTAGCTCCTATAACTTCAAAATATTTATCCTCAACGTGATGAATTCTGTCATTCTTAATTTCCCATTTTTCAATTTTTTTCAAACTTATTCTTTTTGTCTTAAGATAAAATTTTGATTTTTGATCAGCAATCCATGATAATAATTTGTTAAAATTAAACAAACATTTTTCATTTTCTATCCCAAGAGTATCAATTTTTTTTCTATTTATATTTACTCCAGCTATTACAGACCTTGTATCCATATTAATAATATTATCATATCTCATTAGACTTTTGATTTGATCTAATGTTAACCAAATATAATCATCGATGATTTTAATATCCTCCTCGACTATAATTATTATATTCCTATTCCTTTTATGAAGAAACCTTGCTCCTTGCTCTGACTGTAACTGGTCCAAAAGGATCATTTTGTTTTTACTTAAAAAATAGTTTAGGTAATTAGGTGATTTACCACCATGAACCTTAGTGTAATTAGATTTAGTTGCTTGTAGTGTCGGGGATAATTGTACTTTGTTAATATTTCCAGGCTCAATTTTAGCTTGAAGCAAAAAATATATTTTATTATTAATTTTTTTTGAAATAATCCCTAGAATACCAATTTCAGGCTGATGTATTATAGGTTGAGACCATGATTTTACTCCACCCCAATTAGTTTTAATTTTTATTCCACAAATAGAAAAAAACTTTCCAGATTTATGAGAAATTTTCTTGCTATCTAATTTCCATTTCGATAAAGAATTCAAAGATGTTTTTTTAATTTCCACATGAACAGAACTCTTCTTATGGTCAAGCCACTCTAGAATATCTTCAGTATTTTTTAATATCATTTATATATTTTTCAAAATTGTGAATTTGAGGTTATGAGATTTATTTAAACTTAATTTAAATGCAACATGGTAGATAACATACTAAAATTAATACTTCATTTTAATTTTAGCTTAATTAATATTATTTTAAATGATTTAATTATTCTAATCCAAATGACTTAAGTTAGAATTTGTTTTATTTTATCATATACATTCTTTAAAAAATAAAAATCGAAAAGCATAATCATATAACGCTAGAACCTAGTAAAATTAAATTAGAATTACTGAATGACTTAAGATTTTTAATTAGATCATACAGTCATATTTTTGAAGCAGTTATTGTGCACGGTAGTATTTCTTCTGATGAAATTGTTCCTTACAGTGATTTTGATGGACTTATTATTCTAAAAGATAGATATAATCAATCGAAAGAGATTATGCTCTTCTTAAAACAATCAAAGAAAATCATTCACCACTTTGATCCCTTGCAGCATCATGATTGGTTTATAAT
>JAYPLH010000088.1:0-7284 GCA_038365355.1 Fidelibacterota bacterium | reverse complement strand
AGTAAGTTCTTTTTATTAAGATTTTTTTCTGATATTAATTTTGCTGCACTTGATTCTACTAATACTTGAGCATTTTTTGTCTGGTGATCACCTGCAGCATGGGAGAATGGTATTAATATGGAAGGCTTCCCACAAACAGTTAATTCAGATATGGTTAATGCTCCACTTCTACAAATAATTAAATCAGAAATTGCATAAGCTTCAGACATATTATTGATAAAAGGGGTAACATGAATTTTATCTGAAGTATACTTTTTATATTTACCAAACTCGATATCACCAGTTTGCCAGATGACTTGGATATTTGCGTTTTCAAATTCTTTAATTATTTGGCTAAGAATATTATTTAAATAGGAAGAGCCCTGACTACCCCCAAAAAGAAAAATAGTTTTATATATATTTTTAAAATTAAAATTTTTATAACCTAGGGATTTATTACCTTTAGTTAAGCCTTTTCTTATGGGATTACCGGTATGAACTAGGTTCCCTAACATTTTTGATCTGTTATCTTTAAAAGCTACACAAACTTTTGTTGCTCTTTTTGCAAACCATTTTGTAGTAATTCCAGGGAACGAATTTTGTTCTTGGAGAATTATTGGAATATTTTTTTTATATGTAGATGCTACTAATAAAGGAAGTGCAGATGCGTAGCCACCAGTTCCAATAATAATATCTGGAGAAAAATCATTTATTAAATTATTAGTTTTATGGAAAGAGCGTAAAATTCTAAATGGTAATAATGCATTACGAAAAAAGCTTTTTAAGCTTATATCTCTCTGAATTCCCCTTATAGGCAGAAGAGTGTGCCAAACATCTTTAATTGGGAAAACTTTAGATTCTAATCCAAATGTAGAACCTACATAGTGAATTTTAATATTAGAACTGCGGCTAAGGATTTCTTCCCCAATCGCTAAAGCTGGGAAAAGATGTCCGCCAGTACCACCTCCTGCAATAAGGATGTTCATATTTCTCATAATAAATTTAGGTCCATGTATTATCCCCAACAGCTCTTTTTGCTTGAGAAATATTTAGGAGTATTCCAATTAATGACATATTAACAATCATTCCAGATCCACCATAACTAACCATTGGCATTGGAAGTCCTGTAACTGGTAATAGTCCTGTAACCACTGCGGCATTTACGAATGCATATAAAATTAGATTTGAAACAATCCCAACGGACAAGAAAATACCAAATGGATCATTACAGTTTTTGGCGATCTTGATTCCTTGGAAAAAAATAAGTAAAAATAAAGTTAAAACAGGTACAGTACCAATTAAGAACCCTAATTCTTCACCAATAATTGCAAAAATAAAATCAGTGTGAGGAGTTGGTAGAAAATGATTTTTTTCTATGCTATTTCCTAAACCTGTACCAAACAATCCTCCATTACCTAAACTTATTAATGATTGATGGGCTTGGTATCCAACATCTGGATTATCACCAATTCCAAAAAAAGAAAGTACTCGTTCTCTTCTATATTCTCTTGAAAGAAGGACAGGTATCCCTATTAACAAAGCAGTAGAACATGTAAGTAATATTTGAGAAATTTTTGCACCGCCGATAAATAAAATAAGGATTCCTAAAAAACCAATCATAATTGCAGTACTATAATCTGGTTGTATTATAATTAATGACATTATTAACAATAGGATAACTAACGCTGGCAAAAGGCCGTTTTGAAAGTTTGCTATATTATCTCTTTGTTTATCAACATAATATGCCATAAAAATTAAAATTGAAAAGCGAGCGATATCAGAGGTCTGGAATCCTAATGAACCTATTGATAACCATCTAGCAGGTTTATACCAGGAATAGCCATTAATTAAGTAAACTGCTTTTGTAAGTACTAATAAAAATAATGAAAATAATATTAGATATGGAGCTATATGCTTTAAGGCTCTATAATCGAACAATAAAAATCCTACAAGAAAAACCATACCTATTAAAAGTCGTTTAAGATGGTTCTTTAGAAAAAGCATCTCTGAATTTCCATTCGTAGATAAAAATGATTCATACCAACTAGCACTATATAGCATAATTGTACCAATTATTGCTAATAAAGATAGATACATCATAAGTCTTCTGTCATAATGTTTAGTAATCAAATCAATCATGATCAAGATAAAGCCCTTACCGTTGATTTGAAAAAATCACCTCGGTCTTCAAAATTTTTAAATTGATCAAAACTAGCACAACCCGGTGATAATAAAACAACATCTCCGGGTTGTGCTATTGAATGAGCATTTTTTACTGCAGAGTTAAGATCATTTATTGTAAATAATCTTACCGCATCCCCTATTGCAGATTTTATTTGCTCACTGGCTTCTCCATATGCTAAAATAGTTTTAATATTACTATTTTTGATATGTGGAACAAGAAGCCTAAAATCAAAACCTTTATTAACTCCCCCTAAAAGAAGTATAGTAGGTTTATTGTAAGTTTTTATAGCGACAATTACAGAATTAATATTTGTTGCTTTTGAATCATTAATGTAGTCAACCCCCATTAATGTAGTCACATATTCAATTCGATGAGGAATTCCTTTAAATGTTTTAAAAACATTTTTAATATATTCAATTTTGATCCCATACATATCAGCACAAGATGCTGCTGCTAAGAAGTTTAATAAGTTATGCTGGCCTTTTAATTTTATATCTTTAATCTTTATGACTAATGTGTTTAAAGAACTGTGGTAAATAGCATCATTTTTAAGGTAAAAAGTATGATTTGATGATGTTGTTCCAAATGTTGACTTTTTTAAAGGAGAATCATGAAAAATAGATTTTAAAACATCATCATCTTCATTAAAAACCACAGTATCATTATTTTTGCAATTTTCTACTAATCTAAATTTCATTTTTACGTATTCTTGCATTGAATAGTGTCTGTCAAGGTGGTCTTCTGATATATTAGTGTAAATTGATAAATTGGGACGGAAATTCGATATGAATTCTAATTGAAAACTGGATATTTCTAATATGTAAACTAAACCATCTGAGGGCTGTAAAATTTCTTTTAAAATACAATCTGAAAATGGGATTCCAATGTTTCCTCCAATAACAACTGCTTTTTTACCCTTTTTAAACATTTGATTTAGGATATAAGTAGTAGTTGTTTTACCATTGGAACCAGTAATCCCAATTATAGGAAATTTTGTAAACCAACTAGCAAATTCAATTTCACTTACAACCGGGATATTATAATTAAATGCCTCTTTAATAATTTTTGATTTTGCAGACACTCCTGGAGAAACAATCCATAAATCAGAGTCGTAAATTTTATTGCTATGAATTCCGGTTTCAGTTGCAATGTGATGATCATGCATTAATTCCATTGCATTTGAAATAATTTTTTCAGATGAATTAGAATCACTAGCATAAACAATCGCTCCAAGTTGGTTGGCTAAAATCGATACTGCCTTTCCACTAAGGCCCAAACCAATAACTGTTATTCGTTTATTGAGAATGCTCTCACGATTATATTTTTTTAGTTTGATCATCTTATTTTAAAAGTTGTAAGTGAAAGAAGAGCTAATAGTAGACCAATAATCCAAAACCTTATGACAATTTTAGTTTCAGGCCATTCTGAAAGTTCATAGTGATGATGAATAGGGGCCATTTTAAAAAAACGCTTTCCTTCTCCACTAGACAGTTTTGTTAACTTAAAGTATGATATTTGAATTATTACAGTTATAGCCTCCCAAACAAAAACTCCTCCAATAATAAAAAGTAATAGTTCTTTTTTTAATAATACAGCTAAGGTTCCCAATGCGGCTCCTGAAGACAAAGAGCCCGTATCACCCATAAATACTTCTGCTGGATGAGAATTATACCATAAGTAACCTATGCAACCTCCCGCCATTGCTGAACTAAATATTGCAAGTTCGCCTGCTTGGGGTAAGTATAAAATATTTAAATAGTTTGAAAAGTCAATCCTTCCAGATATGTAGGCAATTGCTGAAAAAACGGTAAAACATATTGCTAATAAGCCTGCAGCCAATCCATCAAGTCCATCGGTAAGATTTACAGCATTTGAAGTTCCAGTAATTACAATTATCACCATTAATGGGTAAAAAAGACCAAGGTCAATCTCCACATTTTTCAAAAAAGGAACCGTTGTTTTTGTGCTAATGACTGAGTATTCAGGTAATTGAAAAATCCAATAGCTAATAATACAACCTAGAATAATTTGACCGGCCATTTTATATCTTGCAATAAGTCCTTTTTTTAATTTTTTTATTATTTTTAGGTAATCATCTAAAAATCCAATAAAGCCCATCCAAATAGTTGCGAATAAAATTATTTGAATTAATGGACTATTTATTTTTGAAAGAAGAAGGGTAGGGAGGAGTACCGCTGTTAAAATAATTACTCCTCCCATTGTAGGCGTGCCCCTTTTCTTCATATGAGTTTTAGGTCCTGAAAGGCGAATTTCTTCACCTATTTGGTTTTTATGTAGTATGTGGATAACCCAGGGCCCAATAATGAAGCTTATTAAAAGTGCAATAATTGCCGATAAACCAGAACGAAAAGTGATGTACTGAAATAAATTAAAAAAAGAAAATGAGTCCTTTAAATCTGTTAAAAATTCAATTACCATTAGAAATTAAATACCTTTTCAATAATTTTATCCATTTCCATGCTTCTTGATCCTTTGAAAAGAATCTTATCATTTTTTTCAATAATTTTTTTTAGTGTTTTAATTAAAATTTCTTTTGATTCAAAATGTTTATGATATGTTTTACCAATTATGTTTGAATCAGTAAAAACCGTTTGCTCGCCAATAGTAAAAACTATATCAATTTTTAAAGATGAACATTTAATCCCCACCTCAGCATGTTGCTTTTCTGATGCATCGCCAAGTTCTAACATATCACCAAATACAAAAATCTTTCGTCCTTCATTTGAAAATGCATTTAAATATTCTAAAGCAGCAATAGAGGAGGTTAAATTTGCGTTATAAGTGTCATCAATAATTGTGACATCATTTATATTAGTTACAAAACATCTTCCTTTTGGCGGTAAAAAAGATTTTAATCTCTTATTAATAGATTTTGCATTTATTCCCAATGTTATAGCTATTGCTGAAATAGCAATACAATTTTTTAAAAATGAAAAATTATGTGAGTGTGTTTTAATTTCATGAGTATCAAGAATAAGTGTCAAAGTACCGTCCTTTTCTTGAAATATGTCAGCAGGAAAATCACAATCAGGTGTAAGGCCAAAGGTAATTTTTTTCCCTTTTATGTCCATCTTAGAAATATAATCATCAGTCATATTAACAAATGAAATACCATCAAATAATGAATCGAAAAGATTCCCTTTTTCTTCAGCTATTTTTTTTATTGATCCAAATCCTTCTAAATGGGCCGGAGCAATATTTGTAATTAGGCCATGAGTAGGATATGCTATCTCACAAAGGTTTTTTATTTCTCCTGGCATACTTGCACCTAATTCAAATATTGCTAAGTCATGGTAAGACTGAAGTTCAAAGATTGTAAAACATAGCCCTACATCTGTATTGAAATTTCCCTTTGTAGCATGTACTTTTAAATCTTTGGATAAAATATGTAGAAGCAGGTCTTTTGATGAAGTTTTCCCATTTGATCCAGTAATAGCAATAATAGGAATATCGAAATTCTTTCTCCATTTAGTTGCAATCTTTTTTAGTGTGTCCTTTGTATTTTGCACATGGATTTGCTGAAGGTCAATTCCATTATTTAACTCTTGCACTATTGCAGCAGTAGCACCTTTTTCATTTGCATCATCTAAAAACTTGTGCCCGTCATTATATTGGCCATTCATAGCGATGTAAAGATCACCTTTTTGGATTTGCCTACTGTCATTTGTTAATCCTGTGATAGGGTGATAAACTCTTGAATTTATTGTGGATTCCAAAACGGCTGTAAACATTTCTGATTTTTCTATGTTAACTCGCAAGAATACTCCTTTATGATATCTAAATCAGAATGATAGATTTTTTCCCCTTGAATGTCTTGATATTTTTCTCGACCTTTTCCCAAAATTGCTATAATATCATTTTTTTTTGAAACCTTGATCGCTGCTTCTATACCTTGATTTCTATTATCAAATATGGAGTATTTATTGCTTTTGAATCCTTTTACAATTTGGGCATTGATATGATTTTGCTTCTCATATCTTGGATTATCTGGTGTAATAAAACAATGTTTAGCATACTTCTCTAATATTTTCGCCATGTGGGATCGTTTACTTTTATCTCTATTGCCCCCTGCGCCAAAAACAACATAAATATGGCCTTTATTCCCCTGCAATTCTTTTAAGGTTATCATGACTTTATTATAAGAGTCGGGCGTATGGGCATAGTCAATAATTGCTATCCCTTTATCTTGAAGATTGAATGACTCCATTCTACCTGGAATTAAAGAACATTCTTTTATTCCCATTTCGATTGCATTTTTTTTAATGCCTAAGGCTATTGACATACCAACTGCAGCTAAAATATTTTCTGCATTAAAACTCCCTAACAAGTTTGATTCAATTGAAAGGGTTTGCCCTAATGCACTTATAGTACCAATAATTCCTTTAGTAGAAAAATTTATAGTTTTAAAATGAACTCCCATTTTATTTTTTCTTGTAAATGGAATGACTTTAGATGATAATTTCTTGGATAAAGTTTTACCAAATAGATCATCTTCATTTATAATTATTTTTGAATCTTCTGCAAGCAACCGAAATAGTTTCGCTTTTGCATTTTTATAATTTTCAAAGGTTCCGTGGTAATCTAGGTGCTCTGGAGTAATATTTGTAAAAGCAGCAATATTAAAATCAACATCTGTGACCCTATATTGGTCTAGTGCATGAGATGAAACTTCCATTACAACATGGGAAAAACCGACTGTATTTAAATCATGTAAAATTTTATGTAAAGAAATTGGATCAGGTGTTGTAAGGGTTTTTTGATATTTAAAATCCTTTGCAATCAGGCCCAATGTTCCGATAAGTGCAACTTTTAAATTGGCATTTTCTAATATTGACTTTACTAAGAATGCAGTAGTGGTTTTTCCGTTAGTGCCTGTAATCCCAATTACTGTCATCGACTTAGATGGGTTGCCATAAAATTCTGAGGCTATAATTGATAATGCTTTTCTACTATTCTCAACTTTAATAATAGGGACCTTAGTATTCTCATTGTATGATTTACTTGTTATTACCGCAGCAGCTCCTGAATTTATTGCTTCAGCAATGTAGGAATGCCCGTTTTCATTTATCCCTTGTATTGCAATAAATAAATCCCCTTGA
>JAYPLH010000087.1:0-7330 GCA_038365355.1 Fidelibacterota bacterium | reverse complement strand
ATCAAATATTCGAGGATATAAGCCTGGTCGCTTTTCCTTCAATGTGAAAGGGGGTAGGTGTGAAGCTTGCGAAGGTGATGGTATAATAAAAATTGAAATGAATTTTTTACCAGATGTTTATGTTCTGTGTGAAATTTGTAAAGGGAAGAGATATAATAGAGAAACATTGGAGGTAAAGTATAAAGGTAAAACTATACATGAAGTACTAAAAATGCCTGTAGATGAAGCTCTTGATTTTTTTGAGGCAATACCGGTTATAAAAAAGAAGCTTGAAACACTTAAAGATGTTGGGTTGGGATACATAAACCTTGGTCAACAAGCTACTACATTATCTGGTGGCGAGGCACAAAGGATAAAATTAGCAACGGAATTATCTAAAATATCAAATGTGCGAACATTGTATATTCTTGATGAGCCAACAACAGGTTTACATTTTGAAGATATAAAAATGTTACTGAAAGTTGTTCAACGACTTGTAGAAAGAGGTAACACAGTGATTGTTATTGAGCATAACCTTGAAATTATAAAAACTTCTGATTGGGTAATTGATTTAGGTCCAGAAGGAGGAGTAGGGGGAGGAGAAGTTTTAGCTGTTGGAACCCCAGAAGAAATTTCGAATGTAAAAAAGTCATTTACCGGTTCTTTTTTAAAGAAAGTGTTATAGATTTGAAGAAACTATTTTGAACTCAATAGATACTTTAAAAAGCGAATATAAATATTGGGAGATAACAAAAGACCTTATTGATCAATGTATTGATATAATGTTAAACCTTAGTCAAAGTGGGCATCCAGGAGGGTCTAGATCTAAAGTTCATGCTTTGGTTGTCACTTTGCTTTCTGGGGCAATGAGATGGGATATAAGAGATGCAGGGAAAAAGTTCTCTGATAGGTTTGTTCTTGTAGCTGGGCATTGTAATCCTGTTGTTTATGCCACACTTGCAGTTTTAAATGAATCATTAAGATTGCGTTATAAAATTAAAAAAGACAAAAAGTTTTTACATTTTAAAGGACAAGATTTTCAATTAACGTGGGAAGATTTATTGAGCCTAAGACAAAACGGTGGTCTACCTGGTCATGCTGAAATGCAAGGGAAGACGCTTTTTTTTAAAGCTAACACTGGGCCTACGGGACATGGATCTCCTTTTGCTGCAGGGGCGGCGCTTGCTCTAAAATATAGCAACGCTAAAGATGTGAAAGTGTTTGCTATGGAAGGAGAAGGAGGTATAACTGCTGGTGCAAGCCATGAAACTATTAATTCTGCCTGGGGTTTAGGCTTGGGAAATTTAGTTTATCATTTAGATTGGAATGATTATGGGATTGATAGTCGACCAATTAGTTCAATACTATATGGCGGGCCTGAAAATTGGTTTGGAGGTCACGGCTGGCAAGTTTCAGGCGTAGAAGATGGAGAAAACTGGGATGAAATTTCTAATGCATATTATAATCTTTTGGTAAAGAACCCAGACCCAAACAAGCCAAAGGTTGTTTATAGTAAAACTCGTAAAGGAAGAGGCTATCATAAATATGATTTTCATAGCCACGGATCGCCTCACAAAAGAAATTCCAGTCTTTTTTGGAAAACAAAAGAGGACTTTGCAAAAAAGTATGATGTGACTTTTGAAAGTTTTGGCGAGCCTGAAGGTGAAAGTAGAGATGATCATGTAAAGCAAGCGGTTTCAATGTTTAAAACGGTTTTTTCTGTCATGAATAATAATATTGACCTAGTTAATTATTTATCTGATCGTTTAATAAAATTAGGTAATTCTATTCCTAATCAAATTAGAGCGTGTACGGTTAATACTGAAAGAGAATCCGAGTATAAAAAATTATTTAATGTAGATCATTTGCCAGATAATATCTTTGTCTCTCCCGGAACAAAAGCGCCTAACAGGATGGGTTTCTCTAAATATGCAAGTTATATAAATACGGTTACTGAACAAAAATACGGGCGACCTTTGATTTTAGCAATGAGTGCGGATTTATCAGACTCAACAAACATTTCTGGATTTGCCAAAGGGTATGGTAGAGCAAGGGATAAAGGTTTTTATGAAAAAAAATCTAATACAAAAAGCCCTCTTTTTCCGCAGGGGATTACTGAGTTTACGAATGCAGGGATGATGGCAGGAGCTGCTACCGTTAATTATAGTGCAAAACCTTACGAATCTTTCTCTGGTTTTTATGGTGCAGTAAGTACTTATGGATCTTTCAGTTATTTGAAATACGGCCCCTTACGGCTTTTTAGCCAGTTAGCTCAAGATTCTGAACTGAAAGTAGGGAAAATAATTTGGGTTGTTGGTCATTCCGGACCAGAGACTGCGGAAGACAGTAGAACTCATTATGGAATTTTTGCGCCAGGCGTGACACAACTTTTTCCAAATGGTTCAATTATAAATATTCACCCTTGGGAACATAACGAAGTTGCCCCATCTCTTACAGCCGCTTTAAAAACAGCTGTGCCAATTGTTGCGATTCATCTAACAAGACCATCAATTGTCATCCCTGATCGAGAAAAAATGGGCATTGCTAATAATTTAGATTCAGCAAAGGGTGCATACATAATCAAAAATTATGATAAAAAAAAGCCTAGGAAGGGTATTGTAATTATTAGAGGTACAGCTCCAACCAATTCTTTGATGCAAATACTACCATTAATAAAAAACAAAGGGCCAAATATTAAAATAATTGCTGCTATAAGCATGGAGTTGTTTAAAGCTCAAAATCAGAAGTATCAAGAATCAATAATTTCTTTGAAGGAATGGAATGATTGCATGGTTATAACAAATACATCATTAAAAAGCATGGGGCGTTGGATAAAGAATCGCATTGTTGCTAAGTATTCATTATCCCCTGATTTTGATAATCGTTGGCGTACTGGGGGAAGTGTCGATCAGATTATTACTGAATCAAGGTTAGACTCACTAAGTATCTTGAATGCAGTTAAACGTTTTTCTGATGAAAGAGAAAAAAGAGTAGGGCTAATTAAAAAAGATATTCCAAATTATTAGTTGAATATTATAATATTTTACTTCTAGAATCTTTTTGTTAGTGCTTTCAGACTGTATCTTTTGTGTTAATTTTAGAATGATTTATATAGATTTTAGGCTATGACAGAGATTCATATCACAGACCCAACACCTTTTGATGATGATATAATTTTAGAACAATCTCTCCGACCTTCTAAATTTGATGAATTCATTGGCCAAAATGAGCTTGTTGATAATTTAAAGTTATATATTGAGGCTGCTAATAAAAGAGGTGAATCTTTAGATCATGTATTACTGTTTGGGCCTCCAGGGTTAGGGAAAACTACATTAGCTAATATTATTGCTAAGGAGTTGGATGTTAATATAAAATATGCATCAGGTCCCGTTGTTGAGAAAGCTGGAGACCTTGCTGGAATGATAACCAACTTGGAACATAGAGATGTATTTTTTATTGATGAAATACATCGCCTTAATAGTGTTGTAGAAGAATATTTATACTCAGCAATGGAAGATTTCACGATTGATATTATCATTGACAAAGGGCCTAGTGCGCGTAGTGTTCAATTAAATATTGACCCATTTACTTTGATTGGTGCGACAACTCGTTTAGGTAACCTCACTTCTCCTCTTCGTGATAGATTTGGCGTGGTTTTGCGGGTTGATTATTATAAATCTGAGGATTTATTTCATATTATAAACAGATCTGCTAGTATTTTAGGTGTTGAAATAAATGATGATGGGGCAATGGAGCTGGCCAGGCGTAGTCGGGGAACTCCAAGAATAGCAAATCGTATATTAAGGCGTTCAAGGGATTTTGCTCAAATAAAAGCCTCTGGGAAGATTGATTTAGAATTGGCTGAATATGCTTTACATAAACTGGGGATTGATAAAATTGGTTTGGATCTTATGGATCGAAAAATTCTTGAAATTATAATTGATAAGTTTTCTGGTGGACCAGTTGGTTTAAAATCATTATCAGTCGCAATAAGTGAGGATATATCAACGATTGAAGAAGTATATGAACCGTTTTTGATAAAAGAAGGTTTAATTATGCGTACTCCTCGAGGGAGAGTTGCTCAAAAAAAAGCATATAAATTATTAGGAATTAACAATACTAAAGACCAACAGGGGTTATTTAAATGATAGATAAGAAAAAAAAATACAAGCTGGGAGATTTTAACTATAGTCTTCCTAAAAAATTCATTGCTCAGTATCCAGAAACTAAGCGCGATTATTCTAAGTTAATGGTCGTCCATAAAGATAGTGGTGAAATTGAGCATAGAAAATTTTATAATATTGTTGATTACATGCGGAAAAATGATTTGCTTGTTGTAAACAACACTAAAGTTTTTCCAGCTCGACTTTTTGCAACCAAAGATCGAACGGACGCAAAAGTTGAAGTTTTTCTTTTAAGAGAATTATCTGAAAATCTTTGGGAGGTAATGGTTCGTCCAGCTAGAAAAGTTCGTATAGGAAATAAATTAGTATTTACAAAAGATTTAATGTGTGATGTAATAGACAATACGGTGTCTGGTGGAAGAGTTGTACGTTTTGAATACGAAAAAGGTGATTTCCATAAAATTATTGATAAGATTGGCACGTCTCCTTTACCTCCTTATATTGATCGAGAAGCAGATAAAAATGATAAAAAAAGATACCAAACAGTTTATGCTTCATCAAAAGGTGCGGTCGCGGCTCCAACAGCAGGTCTGCATTTTACAGATAGTTTAATCAGTAAATTAAAAAACAAAGGTGTAAAAATTGAAACTGTGACATTGCATATTGGTCTTGGGACATTTAGACCAGTTCAAGTAGAAGATCTAAATCGGCACCAAATGGATTCAGAATACTTTGAGGTATCAACCGAAACTTCAATGGCAATCAACCAGGCGCGTAAAAGACATAGGAAAATAATAGCAGTAGGAACTTCAACAGTTAGAGCTTTAGAGACCATAGCAATTTCTGGGTTTCAAGTTACCCCAAAAAGAGGGTGGACAGATAAGTTTATTTATCCTCCTTATGAATATAAAATGGTTGATAGAGTAATCACTAATTTTCATAGCCCGCAGTCAACTTTGCTTATGATGGTGAGCGCTTTTGCTGGAAGGAAATTAATTAAAAAGGCATATCTTGAAGCGAAAAAAAATGATTATCGATTTTTGAGCTACGGAGATGCAATGATTATTATATAGGTTTTACTTTTTTGAACGTATCAGCAATTATAATGGCAGCTGGTTCAGGAAGCCGTTTTGGTGAAAAAAAGCAGTTTAAATTGCTTAAAGGGAAAGCGCTTTATTTTTATTCGCTAAATAAATTTTTGCTTTGTGAAAAAGTTAGTGAAATTATACTTGTAGTTCCGAAAAGTAGATTAGTTGAAATAAAAAAAGAAATAGAAAATATAAAAAAAACAAAAAAAGTATACGTTGTTAGTGGAGGCCATAGGAGGCAAGACTCAGTTAAGAATGGTTTATTATCTGTAAGTACAAAATCACAATTAGTTTGTATTCATGATGGAGCAAGGCCATTTGTTTCAGAAAAGCTTATCAAACAGTCTATAATTGCCTGCTCCAAAAATGATGGAGCAATTGTTGCTAATCCAAATTTTGATACATTAAAAACTTGTGAAAGAGGTTATGTGAAAAAAACGATAGATCGAAAAAATGTATGGATGGCTCAAACCCCACAAGTTTTTTGGAAGACTAAATTACTGCATGCAATTGCCATCTCAGAAAAAAAGAATATAGAAGTAACAGATGAATCCTCAATGATGGAATCCTTAGGTTATAAAGTTTGTGTTGTTCGAGGTGATTATAATAATTTTAAAATAACTTCTCGTGAAGATTGGGAAAGAGCGGCAAATATAATAGCATGATTCGAACTGGGATAGGATATGATACTCATAAATTAGTAAAAGGGAATAACCTTATTGTTGGAGGTGTCCCAATTCCTTCCAACTTTAAATCAGTTGGGCACTCAGATGGAGATAGTCTAATCCATGCTATAATTGATTCAATTTTAGGGGCTGCAAACCTTGGTGATATAGGACAACATTTTCCAAGTGATGATAAAGCTTTGAAAGGATCTCCAAGTAGTTTTTTTTTAAAAGAGATTATTGAAAAGTTGGAAAGAAAAAATTATCAAATTGTTAATATAGATAGCACTATTATTCTGCAAAAACCAATGGTAGGGCCACATATTATCAAGATAAAAAAAAATTTATCTGCATTGATGAATATTAATGAAAATAGGGTATCAGTTAAGGCTACAACAACTGATGGTCTTGGATATGTTGGGACTTCAGAAGGGTGGTCTGCTCTTGCTATTTCTACTTTAATCCAAAAATATTAAATGGATAGAGTTTTATTAAAATCTTTTTCTAAGATTAATATTGGATTAAAAATTTTTAATAAAAGGACAGACGGTTATCATAATATTCATACTGTTTTTCAAGAAATTGATTTTCATGACACTATTATATTAAAAAAAAGAAATTCTGGGTGCTCTTTTGCTTCCAATGTTGATTGGCTTAGTAACGATGAATCAAATGTATGTGTGAAAGCTTGGCAATGTCTTGTTGAAAGATTTGGTATTGCAGGTATAAATATTGAACTTCAAAAAAATATTCCTCCAGGTAGTGGTTTGGGTGGGGGATCCTCAAATGCCGCTTGTATTCTAAAAGGGTTAATTCAACTTTATAATTTAAATATTTCGTTAAATGATTTGCTTAGAATTGGATCTTTAATAGGAGCAGATGTTCCATTTTTTATTAAAGGTGGATGCCAAATAGGTAGCGGCATTGGTGACCAACTAGTTAAAGTAGACCATTCAATTAAAAATACATTTCTATTAGTAATGCCTAACATTCATATTAGTACAAAAACAACATTTAAAAAATTCAAAAAAATTTTGGACTACAATAAAGAAAAAGTTAATTTCGCCAACTTTATTGAAAAGGATAAATTCCTTTTTAAGTTTTTTGAGAATGATTTTGAAACAATTATTGTTCCAGCATATCCAGAAATTGGACAAATTAAGAAAAAGCTTCTAAGTTGTGGAGCTGTTTTTTCCAGTTTGTCGGGTACGGGCTCGACTGTGTATGGGGTATTTGACGATGAAGCAAAAGCTATTTCTGCTGAGTCTTTATTTAAGGTTCATTATAAAACCTGTATTGCCCACCCAGTCAAAGTTGTATGAAAATAAATTAATTGGGGCGTAGTATAATGGTAGTACACCTGGTTTTGGTCCAGGCAGTTGGGGTTCGAATCCCTGCGCCCCAGCAAATAAAATAAAGCATTGAAAAATAACACATTAAAAATTTTTAGTGGTCGTAGTAACCCTGCTCTTGC
>JAYPLH010000086.1:841-7421 GCA_038365355.1 Fidelibacterota bacterium | reverse complement strand
TTCATGGTAGAGCCTATTCAAGGTGAGGCGGGTGTAATTGTTCCAGATGATAATTATTTACCTCAAGTCTCTGAGCTTTGTAAAAAACATAATATTTTATTGGCTGTTGATGAGGTGCAAACTGGATTTGGAAGAACAGGTGCGAATTTTGCTCATCAGTTATCAGGAATTAAACCAGATATAATGGGATGTGGAAAGGCTGCTGGAGGAGGAATTCTCCCAGTATCTTTTGTAGCTGGCCGAAAGGAAGTTATGGAGGTCCTAACTCCTGGAAGTGAAGGGTCTACATTTGGCGGTTATCCTCTAGCTTCAGTTGTTGGAACTTACGCTATAAAAGTACTTGTTGAGGAGCAATTAGCAAACAATGCAAATATTCAGGGTGAGTATTTAATGACCCATCTAAATTCCTTAATGGATGAATTCCCAGATAAAATTAAAGAGGTCCGTGGAAAAGGGTTGTTAACTGCCTTTGAAATGCATGATGATCCAAAGTTAGATGGTCATGCAGTTTCTGTTGGACTCTTAAACCAGGGTGTATATGCAAAAGAGACTCACCATACTACAGTTAGATTGGCTCCAGCATTAACAATAAATAAAAATCAGATTGATAGCCTCGTTAGCGCTATTCGACAAGTAATTAAGGATTTGTAAATATGGATATTTTAAATAAGCTAGGCATCAATGATATTAATTTTGGAGGCTGTTCGGGGCCTGGAAATTGGACCAAAGGGAAAAATGATGGACTTACAGAATCTTATAATCCTTCAAATGGTCAATTGATTGCCTCTGTATATAATTGCAGTGAGGAAGAATACGTAAGGATTATTAAAGAATCACATGAATCTTTTATTGAGTGGAGAAAAGTTCCTGCGCCAGAACGCGGTCAATTTATTCGCACTATGGGGAATGCATTAAGAGACAACAAAGATGCTCTGGGTAGTTTAGTCTCTTTGGAGATGGGTAAAATAAAGCAAGAAGGTGATGGAGAGGTTCAAGAAATGATTGACATTGCTGATTTTGCAGTTGGGCAATCAAGAATGTTGTATGGTAAAACCATGCATTCCGAGCGTAAAAATCATCGAATGTATGAGCAGTGGCATCCTTTAGGTATTACCGGGGTGATTTCTGCATTTAATTTTCCTGTTGCAGTTTGGAGTTGGAATGCTTTTTTGGCTGCTATTTGTGGCAATACGACCCTCTGGAAGCCTTCATCCCTAACTCCTCTCTGTGCCATTGCTGTTCAAAATATTTGTAATGAAGTAACATCTTCCAGCGATTTTCCAAATATTTTTAGTCTTGCTATCGGGAGTGGTTCAAAAATTGGCGAATCCTTGATAAAGGATGAAAAAGTACCACTAATTTCATTTACAGGGTCCACCAAGATGGGTAGACATGTAAGTGAAGTTGTATCAAAAAGGTTTGGAAAATCAATCCTTGAATTAGGAGGCAATAACTGTATTATTGTTGATGAGACCGCTGATATGAGCCTGGTTGTTCCTGCGGTTGTTTTTGGGGCTGTGGGCACAGCTGGACAAAGATGTACAAGTACTCGAAGACTTATTGTCCATGAATCTATATATGAAGATTTACTAGGGAAATTAATTAGCGCATATAAACAGGTAAAAATTGGAGATCCTCTTAAAGAAGATACTCTGATGGGGCCATTAGTAAATCAAAGTGCTGTGAAAGATTTTCTTAATGCCATTAAAAAAGCTAAAGAGCAGGGCGGCGAAATTATCTTTGGAGGCAAAGAATTTTCACAAAGTACAAATTATGTTACTCCTACTGTCATAAAAGCAGAAAATCATTGGGGTATTGTTCAAGAAGAAACTTTTGCTCCGATACTCTATGTGATGACTTACAAAACACTAGGTGAGGCTATTCTAATGCATAATGATGTACCTCAAGGTTTATCTTCAGCTATGTTTACACAAAGTGTTAAAAATTCTGAGTTATTTTTAAGCTCAGTAGGTTCAGATTGCGGAATAGCGAATATAAATATTGGTACTTCTGGCGCAGAAATTGGTGGAGCGTTTGGAGGAGAAAAAGAAACTGGTGGAGGAAGAGAATCTGGCTCGGATAGTTGGAAGCAGTACATGAGGCGTCAAACAAACACCATTAATTGGAGCGATGAGTTACCCCTTGCTCAGGGTATTGAGTTCAATATTGAGAACTAAAATATGAAAATTGATTACAAAAATGTAAGGTCTACTATTGGAAAGCGCATGCTTGCAGATGGAATGAAACCTGTGATAGACCTTAAAAATAGTCATGGATCGTGGCTGGTTGATGGTACAAATGGCGAAGAGTATTTAGACCTTTTTTCCATGTACGCATCAATGTCAGTAGGGTATAACCATCCATATGTCTTGGATAATGCAAAAAGGCTGGAAGAAGCATCTGTTAATAAACCAGCTAATTCTGACATATACTCCACACAAATGGCAGAATTTGTTGATACAATGGGTAAAATAGTTCAGCCTGATTACTTGCCATATGCTTTTTACATTGAAGGTGGAGCGCTGGCTGTTGAGAATGCATTAAAAATTGCCTTTGATTGGAAATCAAGGAAAAATTTGCAAGAAGGTAAGGGGCCAGGTGAAAATTTAGTGGTGCATCTAAAGGATTGTTTTCATGGAAGAACTGGGTATACTATGTCCTTAACCGATTCTCCCGATAAGCGTAAGGTTCAATATTTTCCAAAGTTCAATTGGCCTAGGATAACAAATCCTTATGTTACATTTCCTGAAAATAAAGAAAACACTGCTAAAGTTGAGCAGTTAGAAAAAAAATCGATTGATGAATTGAAAAATATTATCAAAAAATCAAAAGACGACATTTCTTGTCTTATTTTAGAGCCTATTCAAGGAGAAGGTGGAGATAATCATTTTAGATATGAATATTTTAAAGAATTAAAAGTACTATCTCAAGAAAATGACTTCTTGCTTATTTACGATGAAGTTCAAACAGGTATTGGTATTACCGGTAAAATGTGGGCTCATCAACATTTTTGCGAACCATCATGTCATTTTAGTTGCATTACTCATTGTAAGGCTATTGAACCAGATATTATCAGCTTTGGAAAAAAGACCCAGGTATGTGGTGTCTTCGCTGGAGATAGATTAAACGAAGTGGAAAATCATGTTTTTCATGAGTCAAGCAGGATAAACTCGACTTTTGGAGGAAATCTTGTAGATATGGTTAGATTTACGATTTATGCAGAAATTATTCAGCAGGAAAAGCTCGTAGATAACGCAAGGGAAAATGGAAAATATTTACTAGGCAAATTAAGAACTATGGAAAGTAATTTTGAAAATAAAGTTTCAAATTCAAGGGGCAAAGGTCTTTTCTGTGCATTTGACCTTGATTCCTCATCTTCAAGAGATAAACTTATTTCCAATATGGAAAAAGAGGGTGCTATAATTTTGGGATGCGGACATAAATCCGTCCGTTTCCGACCGCACTTAAATATCTCAAAAGAAGATATTGATATAGCTTGCGATATGTTAGATAATTCTCTAAAAAAAATATAACATTGTCTGAAACTAAAGGTGTTTTGTACTTGGTTTCCACTCCTATAGGAAATCTTGGGGATATTACTTATAGAGCGATTAGTATATTAAATGATGTTTCTTTAATCGCTGCTGAAGACACAAGGTATTCAAAAAAACTTCTAAATCACTATAATATTCAAACAAAAATGATAAGCTATTATGAACATAATCGAGATAACCGTATTCCGTACTTAATTAGTAGTCTATCAAATGGTCAAAATATTGCTGTTATAACAGATGCCGGAACCCCAGGAATCTCGGATCCTGCATATAAACTTATTAGGGAGTCCATTAATTTAGGTGCTAAAATTGAATCTATTCCTGGTGCCAGTGCGTTTTTAGCGGCCTTGACTTCTTCCGGTTTACCTACTGATCGTTTTTTATTTGAAGGATTTTTGCCCCCAAAAAAAGGTAGAAATAAAAGATTATCAAAAATAGAAGACGTAGATGCGACTATAATATATTATGAGTCAGCAAATCGGCTAAAAAGAACCTTAAAACAATTATATGAATTTTTTGGTGATCGTCCAGCTGTTGTAGCTAGAGAATTAACTAAGATGTATGAACAGATAAAAAGAGGAACTTTGCTTCAGTTGTCTAATTATTTTTCAGACAATCAAGCAAAAGGAGAGTGTGTAATCTTAATAGGAAAAAATGATAAAAATGTATACTTCAAATAAAGGATTTTTTATATCTTTTGAAGGAGTAGATGGTTGTGGGAAAAGTACACAAGTTAAGCTACTGAGAGATAGGATAGAATCTGAACGGAGAAAGGTTGAGTTGGTTAGAGAGCCTGGTGGTTTGAAAATTTCTGAGGAGATCCGAAAGATTTTATTAAACCCAGATAACTCTGCTATGAATTTTGAAACAGAGGCACTATTAATGACTGCAAGTCGCGCACAGCTTACTGAGGAAGTAATTAGACCTTTGTTAGCAAAAGGATTTTTTGTTATTGCAGATAGGTTCTCGGACTCTACACTAGCTTATCAGGGAGGTGGAAGAAAATTAGATATAAATACTTTAAAGAAAATTAATAGGTTTGCGACTAAAAACTTAGTGCCTGATATTACTTTTCTAATAGATATAAAACCTGAAGACGCTATGATAAGGTCTGGACATACTTCTCCTGATAGGATAGAGAGTGCAGGTATAGAACTTCAACAAGATGTTCAAAAAACTTATTTAAGCTTAGCAAAAGAATTCTCAGATAGATTTATCATTTTAGATGGCTATGATTCAATTAGCAGTATTCATAGTATTATTTGGGACAAAATAATAAATTACGCTCATGAAGATTAAAAAATATTCTAACTATATTTTTAGGTGTTTTATAGTAATCCCTTTTGTTGTCTTTGGACAGGGATCAAATGATGTATATAAAAATGTTCGAAAAAATCAATCTTTGATCAATGATGTGTACAGGCAGGTTATCACTAATTACGTTGATGATATTGATTTAGACTCTTTTACGAAATTAAGTATCAATAACATGCTTTCAGAATTAGATCCTTATACCTCTTACATGGAAAAAGAAGAAAAAGATGGTATTGAAATTTTAACAAAAGGAAAGTACGGGGGAATTGGGATTTCAATTGGGAAGAGGGAAAATAAACTAACAGTTATTACTCCAATGGATAATTCTCCTGCAAAACGTGCAGGTATTTTAAGTGGAGATATCATAATTAAAATTGATGGTAAGGATACAAAAAATTTAACTATGGATGAGGCAGCCAAGCTGATTCGAGGTAAGAAAGGTTCTAAAGTTGTACTAAGCATTGAAAGATTTGGTGAATCCGAGCTCATTGATTTTAATCTTTTAAGAGAAAGTATAAAAGTCAAAGATATATCCTATCATGGTATGCTTGATGAACAGACTGGTTATATAAGGCTTACTAGGTTTTCAAGAAATTCAGATCAGGAAATGAAAGATGCTCTTGAGAATTTAATTGATAGCAATATGACAGGATTAATTCTAGATTTAAGAGATAACCCTGGTGGATTATTAAATTCCGCTGTCAATATATTAGATATGTTCACTGAAAAAGGACAATTATTAGTCTACACCGAAGGGAAAACATACAAGTCTAAAAGAAAATACTTTAGTAAATCAGAACCGCTGGTTCCTAATGAAATAAAAATTACGGTTCTAGTAAATCAAGGAAGTGCATCCGCCAGTGAGATAGTTGCTGGTGTTTTGCAAGATGTTGATAGAGGTGTTGTTATCGGACGATCTACCTTTGGAAAAGGTTTAGTTCAAACAGTAATTAATATTGATAGAGAACGATCAGTGAAAATTACATCTGCAAAATATTTCATTCCTAGTGGTAGGCTAATTCAAAAACCTGGATATTTGCCAAAAGAATTGCTTGCAGACACTTCTAGCATAGATTCTATATTTTTTACTAAAGGTGGAAGGTCTGTTTCTGGACTTGGTGGAATTAATCCGGATTATAAAGTTGATCTCAATAATATAGAACCTCTTTTATCTGTGTCATTGCGGAAAGGTTTATTTTTTAGTTTTGTGCAAAAAAATAAATCAAAGTACAATTCGTTTGAAGATGTTGAAATTGATACAAGTATTTTGAATCAATTTGAAACATATATGTATTCGAATGATGTTCAAGTAAAAATGAGAGGAGAGTCAAATTATATTAAAATGAAGGAAAAACTATTGGAACTAGATTCGAATAGCGTTCAGATCCAAGGTGCTTTAGATATTTTGGACTCTTATTTTGAAGACATTTCCATCAACCAGTTTGATCATGAAAGAAGCGAGATACATCATTGGCTATTAGTAGAGTTTGCTGAATATTTTAATGGAGTGGAAGGTAGATTTAAAATTAGCGCTAGAAAAGACTTAGATATTCAAAAGGCAATGAATATTTTGCATGATCCTGTTGCTTTTGATAATATATTTCTCCCCCAATAGTTATAAATTATTAATGAATATTAGATTATCTTTTCAGTAAGCAAGGGCGATTAGCTCAGTTGGTTAGAGCGCTACGTTGACATCGTAGAGGTCGGCG
>JAYPLH010000086.1:0-831 GCA_038365355.1 Fidelibacterota bacterium | reverse complement strand
ATCCCGTTGCTTTTGATAATATATTTCTTCCCCAATAATTATAGATTTTAAATGGGTAACAGATTATCTTTTTAATAAAATAAGGGCGATTAGCTCAGTTGGTTAGAGCGCTACGTTGACATCGTAGAGGCCGGCGGTTCGAATCCGTCATCGCCCACTAACAATTATGAATAATATAAATATTACATTACCAGACAACTCTGTAAAAACTTTCCCTAAAGGGATTACTGCTCAGGAGGTCGCTAATTCCATTGGCTCTGGATTAGCTAGAGCAGTTGTTGTTGCTAAAATTGATGGTGTTTTAAAAGATCTAAATTATAAGATTCTTAAAGATAGTTCTTTAGAGCTACTGACTGGTGATACTCCTGAAGGGCATGATACTCTTCTTCATTCAACTGCACATTTGATGGCCCAAGCAGTTAAAGCATTGTATCCAAATGCCAAGTTTACAATAGGTCCCACTATTGAAAATGGATTTTATTATGACTTTGATTTGGATGTTTCATTTTCTGAAGATTCACTTGTCTCAATTGAAAATAAAATGAAAGAATTAAGTAAAAAAAACCAAGAAATTTTCAGACATGAAGTTTCAGCTAGCGAAGCTGTAAGTATTTTTGAAAAACTAGGTGAGTCATATAAAGTTGAAATAGTTGGACAAATTAATCCTGAGGATACAATTTCTTTATATAAGCAATCTAATTTTATTGATTTATGTAGAGGCCCTCATGTTTCAAATACTTCAAAAATTAAATACTTTAAATTGTTGTCAACCTCAGGTGCTTATTGGAGAGGTGATGAAAAAAATAAAATGCTTCAAAGAATATATGGAAC
>JAYPLH010000085.1:0-7441 GCA_038365355.1 Fidelibacterota bacterium | reverse complement strand
CAACCTCAGTTTTATTGAGCTTACTTGTTAGAGTATCAATAATCAATTCTGTAATTATTTCGCCAGAAGAACTATCAACATAGACCTCTTCAATTTGATTATCATATGAATCCTCTTTTTTCTTAATCTCTTTATTCAAGGAAATCATATTATTATTTAAAATAGAGCTAGAAGTTTCCCCTTTTTCGCCAGGATGGTTTGTTGTATAAAGATTACCATGAAATTCAAATATAGCATTTGGCCCCAACTCTTTCCTTGCCTGATCAAAAGCATTTTTAAAATTTGTATTATACTTAGGGAAACCTGAAGATTTTGCTCTATTGAAAACAGAAGTGCCTTCTTTCTCAATATACTCCTTTAAATAAGCAACCTCAGATTTTTTCATTTCTGTATGAATGAAAACAATTGTTCCTGGCGTACCTTTTGAATTAATAATATCATAACCAAGGATAGGCTTGTTGATGAGAATTGCAAGCTGTGTAGACTCGTCAAAATCATCAATTACTATTTTTTTTACGACACCTTTAAAGTTTCTGTTTGTAGATTTGTTTTGTGGTGCACGAACGCCCAATAAGGTAAGATATACCCAGCCTCTGTCTGATTTCCAGCCAATAATATCATCATCATCAATTGGAACATCATAATCTATATTAATCATTACTCCATTCTGTTTGATGCTATAACTAACATCTTTAAGTCTTGCACCAGATATAATGGTGACGCAAAACACCACAAAATAGATGATATACCTAAATATCAAATAGAACTCCGCATTTGTAAGCCAATAATTGACTTACTTGATTTTAGGATTATACAATATTTAAAGCAAGAGATAACTAAAGTTTGTTAACTTCTATTATATAACAGCTTAGTGATTTCAGTTGTTTTAATAAATTATGAATATTTGATTCATAACTTCCAATATGCAAAAAAAGAAATTTGTTTTATGATTACTCGACTAAAAATAATAAGAGCGCTGTGCCTTTTTCTTTTTTTACCATTGTTTGGATTAAATACTGTTACAATAAAGGTATACCATGTTTTTGAAAGCTTTGGAACAGAAACCCAAGAGTTAAAATATTCTACAATTATGAACTACAACAAAAAAGGTTTAATTACTGACAGCACAATCTATAGTCATGATATTCCACTATCTAAAAAATACGTATACATAACAGGAGAAAAGGAAGGGCTACAACTTCAACGTACGTACGATAAAGAAGTCGCTCTATCTTATAGATTTAAATATGATAATTTAAAACGAAAAACGAGCACTTCTCTTTTCGGTTCCAATGATAGTATATATTGGAAAGAATACTATAAATACGATGATAATAATTATTTATATAAGCTAATACGGTTTGATCCAAATAAAGCTATTAACCCAGAAATGATTGAGGATGTTGAAAATGGTGAAATGGTTTGGGCAGAAAAGTACGTATACTTTGAAGATGGAAGTGGTTTTGAACATCGAGAATTATATAATAATTATTGTTTAACAATTACATCCTATGATTTTGATTCTTTAAAAACACCAATTAAAAGAAAAGAATATTTTGATCCTTCAGTAATTTTTCAAACAATATATTTTCATGATGCAAATGGGAACCTGACGCATGAAACTAATTCTGGATATCTCGGTGCTTCTTTAGGATCCAAAACATACGAATATGATTCATACAATAGAAAAACCAAAGAAACTGTTTATAATGAAAAAGGCGAATTAAAAAAAACATATAATACAGTTATCGATGATGAAAATCATGTTTTCTATGATTATTATTCAGATTCATTAGTAAATTTTTTGGCTATCAAAGAAACAAGATTAGATAGCAAAGGTAGAATTTTTATTGAAGCAATACTTGACGGTCAAGATAGGTTACTAGAAAAAAACGTGTTTTATTATGATGAAAACGAAAGAATTGTTGAAGTGAAAAAATACGATATGATAAGAAAAAATGTTTCAGAAGATTATAAAGTTCCTGTACAAGTTCATACTTATGAGTATGACTAAATTGAAATTTTGTTAGTCAATGTTAATCGATCAAGGAGTTGGTTATGAAAAAAATTGATCCAAAAAGTTTAATAATTGGTGCTCTTGCAACGATGCTTGTTTTTTCTTCCTTGGGGTTAAGATCCAAGACAGATGAACTCGGTCATCTTGTTGTCCGCAGCCTAACGATTGAAGATGATAGAGGCGTAATTATGGGTTATTTAGGGAATGGTTACATGCAAACATATAATCAATATGGGGAACCAACCCTTTTTGTTGGCACAGGAAAAGATGGAGGTGGGTACATGAGGTCATACAATGGAAACGGAGATGAGTCTGCATATGTTGGAACTGGTAGAATGGGAGGCGGTTATATAAGAACCTATAATAATTCCCAAAAAGAAACAGCTTATTTAGGAACAGGATCTGACCATGCAGGACAGTTACGAGTCTATAATAAAGAGGGAATTACTTCATCTTATCTTGGAGATGGTTACTATCAAGCTTATAATCAATTTGGAGAAAGAACTCTTTTCCTTGGCACAGGAACCAGCGGAGGAGGATATTTGAGAACGTATAATTTCGAAGGGCAAGAAACAATGTATATTGGAACTGGTGCAGATAGTTCAGGCCAATTACGGGTGTATGATTCTGCAGGGGAAACCGGTACTTTTTTAGGCAGTGGATACTTTAGAACCTATAACCAGTTTGGTAAAATGACAACTTACCTTGGCAACGGAAGAGATGGTGGAGGATATTTAAGAACCAATAATAAGTTTGAAACTGAAACATCTTTTCTTGGTACCAATAATTCAAATGAAGGTTTAATTAACCTAAACGATAAATTTGGACAAAGCTTTTGGATTCGCTTAAATAAGGGTAATTGAATTATTATACATTTTTTGACTTTTTCCTCTTAATTTATTAATTTTAGTTATAAAAGGTATCCGAGGGGAGGATGAAATCTAACTTCATCCGTGAAACCTTCTTTTTTTCATCCTAGATAAGAGGAATTTGACCATGCGGAAAATATTGGTTATTCCAGCATCTATCATTTGGGTATTGTTTGCTCAAAATGATGGTTTGGTAAAAACATATTACCCAAGTAAGGCTCTAAAGACAGAGGGAAACTACTCAAATGGTGTCCGAGATGGATTATGGACATTTTGGTATGA
This sequence comes from Fidelibacterota bacterium, assembly GCA_038365355.1. Classification (GTDB taxonomy): domain Bacteria; phylum Fidelibacterota; class Marinisomatia; order Marinisomatales; family UBA1611. The sequence goes on along the minus strand of JAYPLH010000085.1, from coordinate 4,273 downwards.
GGGAGAACTGTTTGAAGACTACGGGGAAGACCGCCTTCCAAATACTGGCGACGCAGGAGAAAACAATGGTGTTTGGGATACAACTGGGACAGATGAAAAAGTCATTTTAGACTTTAACGGAGACAGTTTATACGACCCCCCAATGAAAAAAATGGAAGGTAGTTATTTATCTGGAGACAAAGAAGGCGTTTGGACCAAATGGTATGCAAATGGAAGTCGCAAAGAAGAATCTAATTTTAAAACTGGAAAATTAAATGGCTCTATTACAAAATGGTATGAAAGTGGAACAAAATCAGAGGAGGGTAACTACGATAACGGAAAACAAAATGGAAAATGGGTATGGTACTGGGAAAGTGGAATAAAAAAAGAGGTTACAGTTTTTATAGATGGCCAACAGGAAGGACTTTGGACCACCTGGTATGAAGATGGAACTAAAAAGTCTGAAAGAAAATTTAGTAGCGGTGAAAGAGATAGTGTTTGGACCACTTGGTATAAAGATGGAAACAAAAAGTTTCAAGCTACTTACTCGAACGGTAAATTAAATGGTTCTTGGACTTCTTGGTATAATGGTGGCATCGTTAAAGAAAAAACAGGTTTTTATTTAAATAATCAGTTGGATAAAAAATGGACACATTGGTCTGAAAACGGTCAAAAAACAAAAGTTGTTACATACAGTAATGGTTTAAAAAATGGTTCTTATATGGTTTGGAATAAAGATAACTTTAAAACCATTGATGGGCAATACACACAAAACCAAAAAGATAAACTCTGGACTCTTCGATACAATGATGGAAACCTGAAGGCTAAAGAATCTTATTCTAAAGGTGAAAAAGATGGAAAATGGATTTGGTATAATCCTAATGGAATCCTAGAGAAAGAAGGAGATTATAAAAACAGCGTCAAACATGGCCTCTGGATATCTTGGGCAGATCTCGACAAGAAAAAAAGTGAAGAAACCTATGTGAATGGAGTTCTAGATGGTGAAATTATCATTTGGCATGATAATGGTAAAAAAGATAGAGAAGGAATAGTGAGAGGAAACCAAAAAGAGGGCAATTGGACATATTATAATGGTGATGGATCAATAGACTTCAAATTTGATTATGGGACAGGGTTAGAAAGAGTACGAATTGCAGAACTCGAAGAAAGAGATAATATATTTTATAAAATTGGAAAATATAAGCCATATACAGGAATTGTAACAGAATCCGGAGGGGTAAAAGATTATTTATTACTCGGACGTTTTAAATCAGGAAAAAGAGATGGTCAATGGATTCAATGGTATAGAAACGGAAATAAAGAAATAGATGGTGTTTATTACCGAGGAAAAAAACATGGAAAATGGACTTTGTGGTATGAAGACGGCACCATGAAAGAAAAAGGTGAATTCGAAATGGACGAAATCAACGGAACATACAAATATTGGTACAGCAACGGTCATGTCCATATGGAACAGTCTTATCAAAATGGAAAACCAAATGGAAAATGGACATGGTGGTATGAATATGATCATAATCTAAGTTTTACTGATGGCCAGTGGAGCTATAATGGGGGTACTTATAAAGCTCAAAACGATGAAGAATTATGGAATTGGTGGTGGTATATGAATGACAACAAAGAGATGGAAGGATACTATATTGATGGTACAAAAAATGGAATTTGGACATGGTGGTATGATACAGGAATTAAAAAATCAGAGGGAAACTATATAGAAAATGAACAAGATGGACTATGGTCTTATTTTGCAAATGATGGTTCGATCGATGAAGAAATAAGTTTTTCTAATGGTAAAAAAGACGGGAGATCAACTTTGTGGCTTACTCCAGAAGAAAAACAAGAAGAAAAATTTTATCGCAATGGAAGACTCGATGGCCCAAGCACTGTCTGGAAAAACGGATACCGAAGTGTAATGACCAACTATAGATCAGATGTTGCTGATGGTCCTTGGGTGATATGGTATCCAAATAGTGACCAAATCAAAGAGCAAGGTTTTCATCAAGAAGGGATAAAAGAAGGGTTAACAACATATTATTATGAAGATGGAACTATGCAAAGAGAAGGGTTTTACAAAAATGGCTTTGCAGATGGCATATGGACTTATTGGAATGCAAAGGGAGAAAAAGATTTTGATTTTGATTTTGGATCAGGACTCGAACATATTGCCATAGAAGATGCACCGGAACGAGCTTCAGATGGTTTATTCTATAAAATCAACGAAGATGTTCCATTTACAGGTATCATTACTCATGTAGATGAGGAAACAGGGTATGAATTTCTTGGTAGAGTAAAAAATGGTAAAAAAGATGGTCAATGGGTTAAATGGTTTCCGAGTGGTAAAGAGGTACCAGAAATTCTAATTGTTGATGTACCTGTTCCAGAACCAAAAAAACCTTGGAGCGGAGGAAAACAGGAACAGGGTGGATATAAAGAAGGTAAAAAACATGGTCAGTGGACAGAGTGGTACGATAATGAGCATATTAAATCTCACGGTGAGTACAAGCTTGGAACCATGGTTGGACATTGGACTTTTTACTATACAAATGGAATCAAAGAAAAAGAAGGTTCTCTTGTTAATGGAAATGCCGATGGACTCTGGGTTTTTTATGATGACAAATCTAAAAAGGCTCAAGAAGGGTCTTTTTCAAATGGAACAAAAGAAGGACAGTGGACTGCATGGTTTGAAGATGGAAGACTTTCAGAAGGCTACTATGCAAACGGTAAAAAAGATGCGACTTGGACTAGTTGGTGGGATCATGAAAGAACAAAAAAAGAGATGCAAGGTAATTATAAAAATGGGCAAATGGTCGACAAATGGTTTTTTTACGATAAAAGTGGAAATCTAAAAGAGATTAGGTATTTCTCTCCTGATTTTTAAATAACTTCAATCGCATTAATTAACTAAATATAAAGGATTTAATACAGTGAAATACGTGTATCTATTTGGAGATGGTAAGGCTGATGGCAAAGCTGATATGAAAAATTTACTTGGTGGTAAAGGGGCCAATCTAGCAGAAATGAATATTTTAGGAATCCCTGTTCCACCAGGTTTTACATTAACTACAGAAGTCTGTACAGAATACTATAAAAACAATAAATCTTTTCCAGAAAGTTTAGCCTCTGAAGTAAAGAAGTCACTATCAGAAGTCGAATCAATTATGGGAACAAAGTTTGGTGATTCAGATAATCCATTGCTTTTATCTGTAAGGTCAGGAGCTAGAAAATCTATGCCTGGTATGATGGAGACAGTTCTAAATATCGGACTTACATCCAAATCTATTCCCGGTTTAATTAAAAAAACTAACAATCCTCGATTTGTTTATGATGCGTATCGAAGATTAATTACTATGTATTCAGATGTTGTTATGGAAAAAGCTGCTGGAGTTGAGCCATCTGAAGGAGAAGGGATTAGACAAAAACTTGAACATCATTTATCTACATACAAATCAGAAAAAAATTTAAAAGGTGATACTGATCTTACTGAAAATGATTGGATACATATTATTGATGTGTTTAAGAAAGAAATAAAAGTATCTCTTGGATCAGAGTTTCCTGATGATGCAGAGGCTCAATTGTGGGGCGGAATTGAAGCTGTTTTTAAAAGTTGGAATGGAGCAAGAGCTATCAGCTACAGAAAAATAGAAAACATACCTGAAGAATGGGGAACTGCAGTTAATGTTCAAACAATGGTTTTTGGTAATACAGGAGAAAATTCTGCTACCGGTGTTGCCTTTACAAGGAACCCTGCAACCGGAGAGAATAAGTTTTTTGGAGAGTGGTTAACGAATGCACAAGGAGAAGATGTTGTTGCTGGACTTCGTACTCCTAACCCGCTTAATGAAGATACAAAAACCGAAGATACAAAACATCTACCTTCATTAGAAGATACAATGCCAGAGATATATAATGAGTTGTTTGACATAAAAAATAGACTCGAACAACATTACTCAGATATGCAAGATATTGAATTTACAATTGAAGAAGGAAAACTTTGGATGTTGCAAACTCGCATTGGAAAAAGAAACGGTGTAGCTGCAATAAAAATGGCTGTAGACATGTTTAATGAAAATATGATTGATAAAGAAACAGCTATATTAAGAGTAAATCCTAACCAATTGGATGAGTTATTACACCCTGCTTTAGACAAAGCTAGTGAAGATGGTGCTACAAAATTAACCAAGGGACTTCCAGCCGGTCCTGGTGGAGCAACAGGAAGAGTTGTTTTTACAGCAGATGATGCAGAAGAGTGGAACAACAAAGGTGAAAAAGTAATCCT
>JAYPLH010000084.1:0-7450 GCA_038365355.1 Fidelibacterota bacterium | reverse complement strand
TTTATGAAAAATTTATTTTCTATTTACTTTACAGAGGTATTTATCCCCTTGCTTCATGTAAATTTTAATTTAACAATGTTATTGTTTATATAGTTTTCCATTGAAAGTAAGTCAGTTAAATAATGTTCGAGTTAGATTTGCTCCTAGTCCTACAGGTGAATTACACTTAGGAAGCGCTAGAACTGCCTTGTTTAATTACCTTTTTGCAAAAAATAATCAAGGAAAGTTTCTTTTGCGGATTGAGGATACCGATACAGAGCGATCCAAAAAAGAGCACATAGATCAAGCTATAAATTCATTAAACTGGTTGGGGTTTAAGCCAGATGAGGAAATTGTTTTTCAATCACATCGATCTAAGATATATAAAAAATATTTAAACCATCTCCTTGCATCAGGAAAAGCTTACCGATGTTTTGCTTCAAAACAAGAACTTCAGTCAATTCGAGAGGAAACTAATTCATTTCAATATAATGGTCTCTGGAGAAATAGAAGTGATGAAGAAATAGATGAACAAATAAAGTTGGGAAGCTCGTTTACAATACGATTAAAAACTCCAAATGAAGGTTATACTGCTTTTGATGATTTAATTTATGGTGAAATTAAAGTATCTAATAGTGAAATTGATGACTTTATTATCATAAGGTCTGATGGTTCTCCTGTCTATAATTTTACAAATGTTATTGATGATCATGAAATGAGTATCAGTCATGTCATACGAGGTGAAGATCATACTTCAAATACTCCAAAACAATTGCTTATTTATCAGGCACTAGGTTTTGATTCCCCTTTTTTTGCTCATCTTCCAATGATCCTAGGAGAAGATAAAAAAAAATTAAGTAAGAGGCATGGAGCGGAAAGTGTTGAATCTTATAGAGATAAAGGATTTCAGTCAGCTCCTTTGATTAATTATTTAGCTTTGCTGGGATGGAATCCAGGAACGAATGAAGAAATAATGGATTTAACGGAGCTTATCTCAAAATATGATTTGAGAAAAGTGCAAAAGAAAAGTGCAGTTTTTGACTCGAAAAAATTTAGCTGGGTGAGTTCTCAATATCTTTTAAAGCAAGATCCAAATTCAATACTTAAAATCATAAGAAGTTTAGATTCAAATTGGGGTGTGAATAAAGAAGATAATTTCTGTTTGAAAGTAATTGAGCTAATGAAACCCCGCTCTGATTCAATTCAAGATATAATGATCAAATCCCATTATTTTTACGATATACCAAATCGATATGAACCAAATGATCATAAAAAAGTGTGGAAGGATAATACAGAAGCAATATTAAAGGACATTATTGTACTTTATGAAAGTTCAGAAATTCAAAATAGTCAAAACTTAGAAAAGTTGTTCAAAAGTTTTATACAAACCACAGGTTTTGGATCTGGGCAAGTAATGAAACCTATGAGGTTAGCTCTGTGTGGAAGTTTGACAGGACCTTCTCTATTTGAATTAATGGAATTGCTGGGAATAGAAGAGTCAATAAAAAGAATAAGTTTATATATAAATAAGAATAGAAATGAATAATAAAAGTAAAGCTTTAGATAAAAATTTTATACAAAAAATTATTGATGAAGATTTAATTAACAATAAATGGGAAGGCAGAGTCCATACAAGGTTTCCTCCAGAACCAAACGGATATTTACATATAGGTCATGCTAAATCGATTTGTTTGAATTTTGGCATAGCAGAGCAGTATAATGGCAAATGTAACTTGAGGTTTGATGATACAAATCCACTTAAAGAGGATACTGAATTTGTGAAATCAATAATTGAAGATGTAAAATGGTTAGGATACAAATGGAATGATGATCCATTATTTGCTTCAGATTATTTTGATCAGATGCATGATTACGCTTTGAGGCTAATTGAAAGCGGGAAGGCTTATGTTTGCGATCAAAGTCCGGATGAGATTAGAAAGTATAGGGGCACCCTAGTAAATCCTGGAAAAGATAGTCCTTACCGAATTCGAAGTATAGACGAGAACTTTGAATTGTTTGCAAAAATGAAAGATGGAAGATACAAAAATGGTGAAAAGACTCTTAGGGCTAAAATAGATATGTCTCATCCTAATCTTAATATGCGAGATCCTGTTTTATATCGCATTCTGCATGCTGAACACCATAGGACAGGGTCAAAATGGTGCATTTACCCAATGTATGATTGGGCGCATGGGCTAGAAGACTCTATTGAAAATATTACTCATTCAATTTGTACTCTGGAGTTTGAAGATCATAGACCATTATATGATTGGTATCTAAATGAGTTGGAGATATATCATCCACAGCAGATTGAATTTGCGCGATTAAACATAAATTTTACAGTTTTAAGTAAAAGAAAATTAAAAAAACTCGTGGATGATAAGCATGTGGATGGATGGGATGATCCAAGGATGCCTACAATTTCAGGATTACGTCGTAGGGGATACACTCCATCTTCAATAAGAAAGTTTTCTAACAGTGTGGGTGTTACCAAAAGAAATTCAATAATCGATGTAGTTAGATTGGAAAATGCACTTAGGGAGGAGTTAAATAAAACTTCGCCAAGAGTTTTTGCAGTAGTTGATCCTATAAAAGTGATCATTACTAACTATCCTGAAGATAAAACCGAAATGATTGAAGCTGTCAATAATCCTGAAAAACCAGATTCTGGTGTTAGAAAAATTCCTTTCTCGAGAGAGTTGTTTATTGAAAGAGATGACTTTTTGGAAGATCCTCCAAAAAAGTTTTTTCGTTTATCTGTTGGGAAAGAAGTAAGGCTTAAATATGCGTATTTTATAAAATGCGTAGATATTGTCAAAAACTCAAAAAATGAGCTTACAGAAATACATTGCACCTACGATCCAAAATCTTTTGGAGGGAAGTCCTCAGATGGCAGGAAAGTTAAAGGTACTCTGCATTGGGTTAGTGCTCATAATGCATTAGATGCAAAAGTAAAGTATTATGACCGATTATTTGCAAAAGAAAATCCCGAACAAGAGACAAATTTTATTGATGCCCTGAATCCAGAATCATCCAAAATTTTCCCGAATGCAAAAATAGAGTCTGGTATGGAAGCAGATAATGAGCAAACTTACCAGTTTGAGAGGCTAGGTTATTTTAAAAAAGATAGTAAATTAGAACATAAGGATAAAAGCGTTTTCATTCGGGTGGTGTCCCTAAGGGATTCCTGGGCCAAAGTACTAAAAAAATAGTTGGCTCGCATATGCAATAAAATCTTGTTGTTGGAGTAAAAAAAGAATCTAAATTGTAACAATGAAAATATCACGTATGGTAAACAAAATTTCATTTTTCATATTTGCGGCTTTTCTATTCGGAGAATCAGCAGCTTATGTTTACATACTGCCTTTTGATAATATTCAAAATGATCCAGCGTTAGAATGGATATCTTCTGGCTTAAGTGATATGACTAGGGAAGAAATAAAGAATATTTATGGGGTTCGGGTAAAATCAAGAGAAGATCTAGAGGTAATTATGAATGATAGATCTTTGATGTTAAAGCAACCGCGAGGATCTCGAAACTTATTAGTGCTAGGTAAATATAGCAGGCAATTGGATAAAATTAATGTAACCATTCAAATTGTGGATGTTGCGAATTGGGAAGAATTAGGTAAGTCAAATATTTCTGAGGTCTACAGCAAAGTTCAAATACTTAATCAATCTGTTGGTAGAGCAGTGGTACAGATGATTGATCCATTTTTACCAAAACAACCAGTTCAAAAAAGTTCTCCCTTTCCTTCTTACACCAAAACCGAGCCGACTATCAAAAAGAATCCCATTTCAACTCGTTCAAGGAATCTAGCTTCTGGCTTAGATGCCCAAATTGCAGAATTGGAAGCCTCCATGGAGTATTTACTAGGCGCAAAAGCACGAAAAGAAGAGAAGCCCCAAAAAGATATTCCTAGATTCTCTTCTGGAGAGTGGACTATGGATTTTGATGTCGATAAAAAAACAGAATTTAATCCGGAGAACGCAGGCAATACTCGTTTACTTTCATCAGTCCTTGATCAATTGCTTACAAACCCATATGACGTTGAATTGCAAAGACCTGAGTTTGAGTATCATGAGGATGATGAGTTGTATATGACTGTCCGTTTTCCAATTATTTATCGTCTGAAAGATAAAATTCTCAAAGATATGCTTTCCAGTTTACCATATACGGGGCTAGAGCAGAATGGGTCATTAACAATATTCTATTTCGATCGAACTAAATTTAATTTTCCTCAAAAGCACGTAGATATCATTACAAATGGCTCTTATCGTATTATTCCAGTTTTGAGAATTTTCGATAAGAATCGAAATACTTTGATAGTTGTTGCCGATACACCTGAGGAGTATTGGCACAGAAGGAATAGCAATAAAGTTTTATATGTTCCGCAGCATCAATTCTCTCCTTTGATTGAATTCTCTGTTGGAGGGTGGTCTATGCAGGTAGCTTTAGAAACAGTTGACATACAAGCTGTATATGAATTTATATTACCAGTCAGTGAAATTGAATCACTGAGCAATGTTAGTTTAAAATTTGTCAATGAGAATGATTTAAAATCATTTCTTGAGCCAATCTTATAATTCAAAAAAGGAATATTATGAAAAAAATAATTACTATTTTGACAATTTCACTTTGTTTTTCGCAAAAAATAGATTTTGTTGACCAACAGATTTTAGAACTTGAAACAATTGTTGAAAATGCATCCAGAAGTTCTCAAAGAGTATTTGTTGAAGACTTTACAGGACTTAACTGACCATACTGTCCGTCTGCGAGTTTCGCAATAGCACAATTACTTTATCAGTTTCCAGAGACATTAGTTAATATTGAATGGCATAGCTCAAGCTTTACCCCAGGCAATAGTGATTTTGACATTCCAGAGTACAGTTCAAGAGCTGCAATGTATGGTGTTGGAGGGATTCCTCACACACAATGGAACGGCGTTCAAGAGACAGTAGGAGGGTATCCGAATGGTAATTGGGAAGCAATGATTGGTCAATTAGAGAGTATTTATAATAGCATGGTTAATGCAAACACTCCTTATGAAATTGATATAAATGGATACGCTTCTGATCAAGTTTCCTATGATGTTACTATTTCAATGGATTCAGACATGAGCAATGCTAATCAAAAGGTAGATATTTTTGTTGTTGAAGATAATATTTGGTCATTCTGGCAGGGAGCTGGGACATATCATAATGCTCACAATGTTGCCAGAGATTGGATTGCTACTGAGGACCTTACTATCAGCCTAGATGGGGAGTCTCAAACTTTTTCAGGTACGTTTGATCTTAGTGGAGATTGGAATTCAGACAGCGTTAAGATAATTGCTACAGTGCAAAACTATTCAACGAAGCAAATCTATCAGGTAAAAGAGGTGAATATAAATGATATGGATCCTGATATTGATGATGATGGAGTACTGAATAATGAAGATAATTGCATAGAAGATTATAATCCAAATCAAGAAGATGAAGATAATGATTCTATTGGAGACGTTTGTGACCCCTGTAATAATTTAGTTTATGTTTTGGGTAATTTAAATGGTGATGCTGATTTGGCTGGCAATCCAATAATCGATCTAATGGATGTGCTATCCTTGCTAGATTTTTTAACATTCTCTAATTCATATGAATGTCAAGACCCAATCATGAATATTAATGGTGATGAGCATGTGAACATTGTGGATGCAATCTCATTAGTTCAATTGATAATGAATGGGGGCGAATAATTAAATATAGAATAACAAGGAGATATTGTTTTTGTGAAAAAGATTGCTTACCTATTTGTTTTATCTTTTGCATTATCGGTTGATTTTAACGTCAGTTCATCATTGAACTCAGGATTCTGTAGTAGTTACGACTTCTATGATTACTCTGAAAATATTTTAGATATAAATCTTTTTTCAAGTAATTTATTTGCTTGGGTTCAATATGAATACTCGAATCCTCCAGAAGTAGGATTTCCCATTAATGATATTAGAAAATTCAGAGTTGAATATTCTGCAGGGGGTTTATCTCTAAAGGCTGGAGATATTTATGAATTTTGGGGAAGAGGACTGCTTCTGAATCAATTTGACGATCAAATTACAAATTTTGATAATGGAACGAGAGGCCTTTCTTTTGAATATAACAGAGGCCCTTTTACGATTAGTCATTTAAATGGATATTCAAGTATTTGGCTAATGGGGCAAGATATCAGAATACCAGGATACAATAATATTCATAATATGATGGCTAACAGATTGCAGTATGATTGGATGAGTTTTTCTTTGGGGTTGACACAGTTAAAATCAAATGAGCTTCATCAGAAGCAAGTCAATATTGCACCTCCTGCTGAGGTGAATCACAATTTACGAGGCATTTACCTTAGTCACATATCTAGTAATTATGATGGTTTTCTTGAGTATGTTGATAAAGTAGCCACTGAGAAGCCTGTAGTATTTAATTTTCAGCCTAATGTTACTCTTTAATGGGGACATTGTGTATACGGTAATCTAAATTTTTATTTTGGTAATTGGGCGTTGTCATCTGAATATAAGCGATATTCTTTTGATGCAAGCCATACAGATCTTACCGCAGACGATTATGGGAACAGAATAAATTTTCAACAGATGCCTACCCTTGGAAAAGAACATAATGCTGTGTTATTGGGAAGGTTAGTTCATAATTACAATTATAATGATGAAAGGGGCGTACAGTTCGAAGTTAACGGATCTATTTCTACTCTGAATGTTTTAGCTCAATATGCCCATTTAAGTAGGAACAATACATGGCAAAGCGTTTCTCTTTTCGATTGGGTTCCATCCTCACTTCCTAATTTTTTGCCTTCAATAGAACCCTCTTCGCTACCTTATATTGAAAGTTATTTTGAGGCGACTGGATATGCTCTTGCTGATAGGCTTTTCTTCAGAATTGGATACGGACAAAACAAAGAAGTGCTCAAAACAAATCGATTTTTTGAGGGAACTCAGATGGACATTAATCAAGCCTTTAGCCTTGATACTACTTACAATGAATTTGATATCTATCAGGATTTTCCTATTATTGACACATTGTTTTTCTTTGATACGACTGAAAGTTACAACGTTGAATCAAAAATGTGGCAGGTATCTGATGCTTTCACGTTTCCTTTGGAAATTCAATTCTCATTTAATAATGGATATAATATTGGTTTTGGCTTCCAGTACCAAGAAAGAGAATATTATGATAGAATTGTAGGAAATAGCTCTGGATACAATACTAGCGATTCTTCTTGGGTAATGACTGATAATGAAGGCCAAGCTATTAATAATAATTTAAAAAAGAGTAAATTAGTGAATGCCGATGGAAGCATTGTAAATACACAGTATAATAGGGTCTTCTCCATTCAAATTAGCAGAACACCCAAATGGTCCTTTACATTAACTCAAGATTTTACAAGCGCATATGAGGGAGCCATACCAGTAGACCCTTATTATAATCCATT
>JAYPLH010000083.1:7288-7496 GCA_038365355.1 Fidelibacterota bacterium | reverse complement strand
AACTTCTTCGTGCACATTTGTATCCATTCCACCTGCATACTTTGGGAGAAGAGAGGGGTGTACATTTAAGATTTTTCGGTTCCATTCTTGACAAAATGATTTGGATAAAATTCTCATAAACCCAATTAAGAGGACTAAGTCAACTTTGTACTCTTTTAAAACGTCAGTTACTTTTTTATCAAAGGTTTCACGGTTTATATTTTTGTGA
>JAYPLH010000083.1:3915-7278 GCA_038365355.1 Fidelibacterota bacterium | reverse complement strand
ATGTAATAAGATGGGATCTTATATTTTTTGGCTCTTTCTAAAATAAAAGCGGTTTTTTTGTTTGAGATAACTACAGAAAGGTTTGAATCTAATTGTTTCGAATTAATAGCATCTAATATTACTTGGAGGTCTGTGCCTCTAGTCGAACCAAGAACTCCGATATGAATCATCTTAGTGAGTCCATATGATCAATTTTTTTTTGTATAAGCCTGCTTGTTCCGATGTCTTTTCTATGAAAAAGAGGTCCTTTAATTTTTGATATTTCTTTTTGTGCTAATTTTTCTGCCTTTTCAATCGTTTCATCTATTCCTACCACTGCGACTGTTCGACTACCAGCTTCTACTAAAGCACCGTCTATTACATCCACAGAAGCATAAAAAAGAGAGTCCTGGTTTCTAACTTTTGAGAGGTCTATTTTTTCACCTTTAATTGGTTTGTCAGGGTACCCTTCAGGAACTGCGTATTTGCAGACGGTTGCTTTGTTTTCAAATCGTACATCTATTTGGTCTAATGTCCCTTGAGTTATCCCATCGCATATATCAAGGAAGTCAGTTTTAAGAATTGATAATACGTTCATAGCCTCAGGATCTCCAAAACGAGCATTATATTCTATCAATTTCACTCCATCTTTGGTGGCCATAAATCCACCGTATAAAATTCCTTTAAATCCGTATCCAAATTCTTTTCTAAGAGCGTTTGCTGTTGCTTGATTTATATCTTGAGCTTTTTGTATTTCTTCTTTTCGAAGAAAGGGCAAGGAATGATCCGCGTCTGAGTAGGTTCCCATTCCTCCTGTATTTGGACCCCGGTCATCATCAAATGCTCTTTTATGGTCTTGAACAGCAGGCATGTGCTTCAGGTTTTCACCATCGCAAAAACTCATTAATGAAAATTCCTGTCCAATAAACTTTTCTTCAATTACGAATTCATGGTTTTTATGCGTCAGTTCTTCGCAATATGTTAATGCATCTTTATGAGAAGCTAAGTGGTCTCCAGAAACCTTTACACCCTTTCCACCAGCAAGTCCATCGAACTTAACAACATAATTATCACCTAGCTCTTCTAAAAAACTTAGAACCCCAACAAAAGAATTAAATGTTTTGTATTTTGGGCCACCAGGAATTTTATGTTTTTTTAATAAATTTCTTGTGAACGCTTTTGATGTTTCAATTTGAGCGAGTTCTTTTTTGGGTCCTACAACTTTTATTTTTGCATTCCAAAGAGCATCTGCTACTCCTTTTTGCAATGGGTTTTCAGGGCCAATAATTGCAAGGCTAATATTTCTTTCAGTAGCATATTTGGTTACAATTTCAGTATTGTTAAAATCATCGATTATAAATTCGTTACATAGATTAGCAATGCCTGGGTTCATATTGGAGGCAATACAAAATATTTCGTTTGGTTTTGACGAGCGATCTATTGCTTTTATTATGCTATGTTCTCTAGCCCCAGAGCCAAGCACAAGGATTTTTTTGGTCATTATATGTACGGTTTGTTTGTTATTTTGCCAAGTCTGATCGAGTGTTTTCTAAATTTACCAAATAGTCTTTTGTTATATTTCCAACGCGATAATTTCCTGTAAACACGGAGTCTTCAAATTCTGTTATTTTTGGGTTCCCTATTGATGCAGAGCGTTTCAAATCCTCTAGGTTTTGATAAATTAGTTCATCGGCTTTTATATATTTTTTGATTTCTTTGACAGACCGTTTATGCGCAACGAGTTCTGTTGTTGCTGGCATATCGATGCCATATATATTCTGATGCCTAATGGGAGGAGAAGCAGAGGCTAGAAATACTTTTTTTGCACCACACTTTTTGACCATCTTTACTATGTTTTTAGAAGTGTGTCCTCTTACGATTGAGTCATCAACCAATAAAACCCGCTTATCTTTAAATTCTATTTCAATTGGGTTTAGTTTTTGCTTAACAGATCTTTTTCGATTTCGTTGCCCAGGCATAATAAAAGTTCTACCGATATATCGGTTTTTCATAAACCCTTCTCGATATTTGACACCAAGTTTATAGGCAACCTGCATTGCAGAGGTTCGACTTGTATCCGGAATAGGTATTACTACATCTACATTAAGATTTGGGTATTCTTTCAGGATTTTATCTCCCAAAAAATCACCCATTCGAAGTCTTGATTTGTGGATAGAAATATCATCTATTGAAGAATCAGGTCGAGAGAAATAAACAAATTCAAATAGACAGGGAGTGTGTGAACTTTTCCTTACAACTCTTCTCCTCATTAGTTCACCGTCTTCATTTAAAATGATTGCTTCGCCAGGTTTGATATCTTCAACCGCTTCAAAATCTAAAGCCGTAAGTGCGCTACTTTCTGATGCGATCATATATGATTTATTTTTAGTTCCTAGTGACAGTGGACGAATACCGTTTGGATCTCGAAAAGCAACTATCCCAATTCCCGAAATAAGAGCGACGACAGAAAAACCACCAGAACACTTTTCGTATATTGATTTTAAAGCTCTAAAAACATGTGACGTATTCAGTTTTCTAAAGTTTGTTTTGTAGAGCTCGTAAGCAAAAAGATGCATTAATGCTTCGGAATCAGAGCTAGTATTGAATTGACAAAAATGTGTTTTTAATAAGTTTTTACGTATTGATTCGCTATTCGTTAAGGTGCCATTATGAGCGAGGGTAATATTTACAGGGTTGCTAGTATAAAAAGGTTGGGAATCATTTACATCATTGCTGCCAGCTGTTGGATATCTTACATGACCGATTCCTAAATTCCCAAGAAGGTTTAATTTTGATTTATCAGATTTAAAAACTTCAGTAACAAGTCCAGTGTCCTTATGTAAATGCATTTTGTTTTCATTTAGAGTAGAAATTCCAGCTGCATCTTGACCTCTATGCTGTAGCTGTATCAGCCCATCATAAATACTGTTGGCTACATTTTCATTGGGGTTAAATAGCGCTATAATTCCACACATTATAATAAATCAAATATTTTTGAAGCAACACCTGTATATGTTTGAGGTGTTAAAGATAAAAGCATATCTTTGTCTTCTTTTGGAATGTCTAATTCTAAAATATAATCAGCTAAAACTTTTCGGTTTATTGCTTCTCCACGAGTTAATTCTTTTAATTGTTCATAGGCCTTGGATTGCCCATGTTTCCTGAGAATTGTTTGAATCGCTTCTGATACAACTTCCCAGTGATTGTCAAGCTCAGCAGACATTTTATGTTTGTGTATAGTTATTCTACTTAAACCCTTTAAAACATTTTTAAGAGCAAGGAAAGAATATCCTAACGCAGATCCTTGGTTTCTTAATGTGGTTGAATCTGTCAAGTCTCTTTGCATTCTTGATATAGGCAGTTTTTCAGCTAAATAGGAAAACA
>JAYPLH010000083.1:0-3815 GCA_038365355.1 Fidelibacterota bacterium | reverse complement strand
TTGTGTACCGATTTTAGTTGTGGTATATATACTTGTTTTAATCCGTGCTGCCACATTAATGAGTAAGACAAGTTGTTCACATCTTCTGAGGTAAGTGCAAAATGAATCCAAGGGTGAAAAGACTTCTCTGTTTTTTGTTGAATATAGTATTCGACTGCCTTTACATCGTGATTCGTTTCCGACTCAATTTCTTTAATGTGTTTTGCAGATTCCATATCAAAAGTTCTATATATTTTTCTTAGGTTTTCAACCTGCTCTTTAGTTAAAGCGGGAAACTCTTCAATTTTTTTTTCAAAGCTTAGGGCAATAAGGTATTCAACTTCGACATATATGCGATATCGCATAATAGCAGCCTCTGAAAAAAACCCATTCAGTTCTTTTACGCTATTGGAATAGCGTCCATCTAGTGGGGAAAGTGCTCCTAGTTGGTTATACACCAAATATTCGTTTTACTGCCAAAGCGCAGTTGCCTGGATCAATAACGGTTAGCACGGGTGTGTTGCTAGGCATTTGAAGTGTAGAGTGAATATTAACTAACATATCAGATTTGTCTGAAAATGGCGGGCATCCTAAGGTAGGGAAGTTAGAATTTGCAGCTACAAATCCAGAAAGCGCATTTGATCTACCTGCAATGGTGATATATACAATGCTTTCTTTATCTTTATTGTCATTTAATATTTCTAATACTTTAAGTGGTTGTTTATGGGCAGATGCAGCGTGTTGCTCCCAAGAGATTCCATATTCATCTAGTTTATCTGTAATCTTTTTTGCGTGATGTTCATCCGATGTTGAACCCATTATTAATATAGCTTTCATAGTTTTTCCTCAATGTTTTCATTAATTCTATTCTGTATAGGCTTGCCAGTGTTTGGAAACGGGAATACGCTTCCGGTAATTGTTTCATAAAGATATATGTACCTACTCGACAATTCTGCGACAAGGTCTAATGGTGCCTCAGGTAATGTGTCATCATTGTATGGATCGCAATTATCGACAAACCACAAGCGCAAGAATTCTTTATCAATATTTTGTGGTTCTTTATTTTTTTCAATTCGATCATTATAACTTTCAGCAATCCAATATCGGCTGGAATCGGGAGTGTGTATTTCATCAATCAAAACAATTTCCCCGTTGCTATCTTTTCCCATTTCATATTTTGTGTCTACTAATATCATTCCATTTTCTAGTGCAGTTTTTTGCCCGAAGGAAAACAATTCCATTGCTTTTTTGCTGCAATAGTCCCAGTCTTCTTGAGTCATCCAACCTTCTTCAATAATTTCCTTTGGAGATATAGGTCGGTCGTGATGTTCTTCTTTTGTAGTTGGAGTTAGCATGTTTTCGTTGAGTTTTTGATTTTTTCTCAATCCTTCAGGTAATTGGTTTCCACAGTATTCTCGGTCTCCATTATTATATACAGTCCAGAGGGATGTGCTGGTGCTGCCTGTTATATATCCTCTAACAACAAATTCTATAGGGAAAACATCACATTTTTTTGCTAGAGTAACATTTGGGTCTGGAATATCTATTACATGGTTTGGTATAATGTTTTTTGTTCTTTCAAACCACCATGCACTTGTTAGGTTAAGGACTTGGCCTTTAAATGGAATAGAAGCTAAAACCCGATCAAAAGCACTTTGTCTGTCTGTTGTGATAAGAGCAATCTTATCCTCAAGTTCATATTGATCACGGACTTTACCCGTTTTCTTTGTTCCTCTTGGGAAGGTTGTTTCTGTTAATGTGTTTTTAACTTCTTTTTTTATTCTTTCTTTATAGTGTTTAGTAGATTCTATAGCATTCATGAGATTCTTGATTGTAAAGTATATTAGTGTTAATAATTTGTTCTAAAACATCCTGTATATTACCGCCATTCAATGAGATATTCCATACTACGCCTCTAGTGATTTTATTAATTCCACTAATTTTAAAACGATTCGAAAGAGATTCGTATTTCATCCTAGCATTGACGTCATCTTTTTGTAGCACTAGTAGAGATAAATCGTAATTATGTTCTGTGTTTTTATCTATGTATTCTTTGTTTGAATTATAGAGTTCCCCTGACTCATCAATCTTTTTTAATATTTGATTTTTATTACTGTCTGTTTCTATTTCCCAAAAAACTTGTCTGTTTATATTTACATTACAATTTAGGTTTTGTAGAGTTTGCTGAACAGTTGATGCTGTATTGTCAGTTATAAGGGCACTTATCCTCCAGTAGCTCGCTCTTGGATTTGGTGTAAAATTAACAAGTTTTTGTCGAGAACTATTATATGCAATAGTATGATTTGAAACTGGGTTCTCTTTTTCTATGTACTCTTTCATGGAAGAAAATATCACATCACCCTCTTTGGTACGTTCAGGGTGTGGCATCATTGCCATTATATTTCCGGCCGGGTTGCATATGGCAGCAAGGTTGTGGATAGAGCCATTTGGGTTTGTTGGAAACTCATTTTCAATGTTCCCATTATTGTCACAGTATTGAAAAAGTGTTTGCTTGTTTTTTATCATTTCGCTTAATAAGTGTTCTGGTATAAGAAATCGACCCTCTCCGTGGGCAAATGGAATTCGAATAAAGTCATTAGTTTTTAAGTGCCTTGTAAATGCACTACGATTAGGATTGCTAGACATTTTTAAGTTTGTCCAAGTGTTATAATAGCCTACTCCCACTACAAGATTGTTTGTTATTCTTTTGTTATCTGTAAGAGCCACACAAGAGGAGTTGTCTTTGCATCCAGGAACAAGACCGCTTTCCACTAAAATTTGTGCGCCATTACAAATTCCTAGAACAGGTTTTCCTTTTGAAGATTCTTTTTTGATTTGATTCATTATAGGGTCTAACGCTGCAATAATACCAGCTCTTGAACGATCTTCATAAGAAAAACCTCCGATAATAATATACCCACTAAAATTTTTCAGCGATGAGGGTGGATCGTTCCACAAAAATTCCTCACTTTTCATATTAACTCGATTACAGGCCATGATTGTTTCGCGCTCTGTATTGGATCCAGGGAATTGAATAATTGCAATTGGATTCATTATTTTAACCGTACAGTTTTATCTCCGGTCTGAACATGACCAATTTCGTAGACTCTAGAATACTTTTCAAGGGCGGTTTTCGCCACGTTAGCATGTTCTTTATCGAAAACAAAGACCATTCCAATTCCCATATTGAAAGTTCTAAACATTTCTTTTTGTTCTATTTCTCCAATAGATTGAATACAAGAAAAGACGGGTAGAGAAGGCCAGGAATTTTTCTTAATAGTAACACTTAGCCCATCAGGCAGTATTCTTGGAATGTTTTCTAGTAGCCCTCCTCCAGTAATGTGTGCGATGCCTTTTACAGGAACATTAGAATTTAAAAGTTCAAAAACGTGTTTAGTATAATTGATATGGGGCTCTAAAAGAGTAAGTCCAATAGATTTATCCAGCCCAGGTATTTTTTCATTGACATTGTAATTACCAATATCAAAAAACACTTTTCGGGCTAAAGAATATCCATTTGTATGTAAGCCGTTGGAAGGTAAACCTAAAACAATGTCTCCGGGTTGAATTTTTTCACCGGTAATGATTTTGTCTTTTTCGACAACTCCTGTAATTATACCAACAAGATCATGTTCGCCTTTTAGATAGGTGTCAGGCATCTCAGCCGTTTCCCCTCCAACAAGAGAGACGTCTGTTTCTCGGCATCCCTGTACCATTCCTGATACTATTTCTTCAACTGTACCAGGATGTAATTTTTCATTAGCAATATAATCTAGAAAAGTAAGAGGCTTTGCTCCCATGACTAGAATGTCATTTGCGCAAGCACTTAACAAGTC
>JAYPLH010000082.1:5805-7523 GCA_038365355.1 Fidelibacterota bacterium | reverse complement strand
CTTATTACATGGATACATATGGTTTTCATTCCATACATGGAAGAGCACCTGCAGTCGCAACTGGTGTTAAGATTGCAAACCCTGAACTATCCGTTTGGGTAGTGACAGGTGATGGAGATGGCCTATCTATAGGCGGTAATCACTTTATGCACGCCTTAAGAAGGAATATGGATTTGAATGTTTTGCTCTTTAATAATAGAATTTATGGATTAACTAAGGGGCAATATTCTCCAACATCAGAAGTGGGTAAGGTAACAAAAGCTACGCCCTATGGATCGATTGATATTCCCTTAAACCCACCGTCACTTGCTCTTGGTGCACAAGCTACGTTTGTTGCTCGCACAATTGATAGATGGCAAAAGCATCTAGCAGAAATGATGGATAGGGCATACAACCATGATGGAGGTTCTTTTATTGAAATATATCAAAATTGCAATATATTCAATGATGGTGCTTTTGAAGAATATACTGGATCAGAAAAGTTAGATAACGTCATTGAATTGAAAGATGGACAGCCAATGCTTTTCGCTAAAGAAACAAAAGGCTTAAAATTAGATGGAGCCAAAGCTGTAGTTGTAGATATGGATAAACACGGTATAGATGAAATTTTAGTCCACGATGAAACTAATTTAGAATTGGCCCAAATTATATCAAATTGGACATCTAACCCTGACCTTCCTGAGCCAATAGGTGTAATATATTCCATCGATAAACCAACTTATAATCAAGATATGATAGATCAAATCAATCATGCTAAAGATAAAAAGGGAGTTGGAAAAGTGCAGGATTTATTGAATGCTGGAGATACTTGGAAAGTAAGTTAGTATATGAATACTCGTACGGAAAGGGATAGTATTGGTTCAATTGAGGTCCCTTCTGATAAATACTATGGTGCCCAAACTCAACGGTCTTTTGAAAATTTTAAAATAGGAAGTGAACGTTTTCCAAGAGAATTTATAAGAGCATATGGTATTTTAAAGAAAGCAGCAGCTAAAGTAAACCATGATTTTGGCAATCTTGAAACTAAAATTATGAATGCTATTCAAAGTGCTTCTGAAGAAGTAATTGATGGAAAATTAGATGATCACTTTCCACTTGTTGTTTGGCAAACTGGCAGCGGCACTCAGACCAATATGAATTTTAATGAGGTCATTTCAAATAGGGCTATTGAAATGCTAGGCGGTGAGATGGGTACAAAAATTCCGGTACATCCAAATGATCATGTAAATATGAGCCAGTCTACAAATGATACCTTTCCTACTGCTATAAATATTGCAGCAGTAGAAAGTATACATAATCAATTGATACCAGCATTGCAGGAATTAAGAACTGCTTTAAATGAAAAATCAATTAAGTTTAATTCTATCGTAAAGTTAGGTCGTACGCATCTTCAAGATGCGACGCCATTAAGTTTAGGACAAGAATTTTCAGGATATGTTTCCGCTGTAGATCATGGTCTTAAGCGTGTTAAATCCGCATTACACCATTGTTACGAGCTTGCAATGGGAGGAACAGCAGTAGGAACAGGAATAAATTCAGTGGAAGGTTTTTCAGAAAATATAGCGGAAGAAATTTCACAAATAACTGGTTTTCCGTTCGTAACTGCAGATAATAAGTTTGAAGCTTTAGGTGGACAAGATAGTATCGTAGAATTATCAGGTATCTTAAAAGTTGTTTCTGGATCTTTATTTAAAATCGCTAATGATCTTAGGTGGTTA
>JAYPLH010000082.1:0-5705 GCA_038365355.1 Fidelibacterota bacterium | reverse complement strand
CTTAAAAGTTGTTTCTGGATCTTTATTTAAAATCGCTAATGATCTTAGGTGGTTAGCAAGTGGTCCAAGGAGTGGTATAGGTGAAATAACATTACCTGCAAATGAACCTGGGTCTTCAATCATGCCAGGGAAAATTAATCCCACACAATGTGAAGCTATGACCATGCTTTGCACTCAAGTTATGGGTAACGATACAACAATTACTGTGGCTGGTGCATCTGGAAATTTTGAGCTTAATGTTTATAGGCCTGTGATTGCATACAATATACTACAATCTTTAAAGTTGCTTTCGGATGGATGTAGATCCTTTACAAAAAATGCTATCCTTGGGATTGAGCCAAATCATGATAGGATCAATCACAACTTATATAATTCACTTATGTTAGTAACAGCCTTAAATCCACATATTGGGTATGATAAAGCTGCTAAAGCGGCAAAAAAGGCTTTTAATGATCAATCTAGCTTGCGAGATGCTGTAGTTAATTTAGGTTTTTTATCTGCTGAAGATTTCGATAGATATGTAAAGCCTGAGAAGATGATTCATCCCAAAAATATCACAAAATAAATTATATTTTGATACTCTTTAGCAGCAATAATTATTACTATATTTCTCTATATGTTAGTTATAACAGTCTTATATAAAAAAAATTAAACTAAGGTGATTAGTTTAAAAAAATATTTTTTGTACAGCTCCATACTTATTTTTATTGGTCTTATGTTAGTTTTTTCTAGCATATTGATCCTTTCAAAAAATCTTCCTTCAATCGAACAATTAGAAAATTATGATCCAGACTTAGTAACTCGTATTTATTCCTCAGACGGTAAAGTTTTAGATGAATTATTTGTACAAAAAAGAGTTTTTACAGAATTAAGCCAAATCCCTGAGCATATGCAACAAGCAGTAGTGGCTTCAGAGGATCGAAAATTTTATAACCATTGGGGACTTTCTCTAAGGAGTGTTGCTAGAGCAATTATGATAAATACTCTTTCTTTAAGTTACAGGCAAGGTTTCTCAACTCTTACACAGCAATTAGCAAGGAATTTATACAAATCTGTTGGTTTTGAAGATAGTATTCTTAGAAAAGTTAAAGAAGTAATTACAGCAATTCAGATTGAAAGGACATACACTAAAGACGAAATTTTAGAAATGTATCTAAATACTGTGCACTTTGGCCATGGTACTTATGGTGTAGAGGCTGCGACAAAGAGATTTTTTGGGAAAGAATCTAAATTACTTTCCATAGATGAATCAGCACTGCTAGTTGGCTTACTACCTGCACCCGCTAGTTACTCGCCCATTCATCATCCTAATAGAGCATTGAGGCGTCGCAATACTGTTCTTCGTTTGATGAGGGATCAAAATTTTATAACCAAAATACAATATCAAGAAGCAAGATCAAAAGATTTAGAATCTGTACAAGAGTTTACTAAAAGAGGAAGTGCTCCTTATTTTACTGAATACGTTCGTAGACTATTAGAAAAAGAAGACACAGAACTCAATATAAATATCTATCGAGACGGTCTTAAAATTTTTACAACCTTGGATTCAAGGTTGCAAGAGATTGCAGAAGACGCAGTATTAAAGACTGTAATTGATGATCAAAATAGATTAAATAAACGGTTATTTAATAATCGAGAGGAATTTGAAAACTTAGCCTATCTTACTATTTATTCTGAAGATAGTATTAAAATGATGCTAGAAGGGAAAGATATATTATATAAAGACTTAAGAGCTAAATTATTAGTCCAATCAGCTTTTGTAGCTTTAGATCCTAATACTGGTGGAATTTTAGCAATGGTTGGTGGAAGGCCTGATTATCATGACCAATACAATCGAGCAGTACAAGCTAAACGACAACCAGGTTCCGTTTTTAAACCATTTGTATATACAACAGCACTTAATAATGGTTACCCGATAACAGAGCAGCTACTTAACCAGCCAGTAGTTTTAAACATCCAAAACATGGATGGCACCTGGGTGAAATGGAAACCTCAAAACTACGATGGAAGCACTGGAGGATTAACAACATTTCGAGAAGGTTTAAGAAAGTCTATGAATCTTATTTCTGTGAGAATGGTTCAGCAAGATATAGCACCTGCAGAACAGGTAAAGCAAACGGCCAAAAGAATGGGAATAAATACTGATATAAGAGCAGTGGATGCAATTGCCTTAGGTACATCTGAAGTATTCCCCATGGAGATGGTAGCTGCATATTCAGCATTATCAAATAAAGGTGTTTATTCAAAACCATTTGCTATTACAAAAATTGAAGACCGTTACGGTAATGTAATAAAAGATTATTTTCCTGAAAGGAGCGAAGTATTAAGCGAGGAAACAGCTTATTTGATGACAAGTATGATGCAGACAGTCATGGATCGAGGGACCGGGGGAAGTGCTCGTTGGAAATATAAATTTAATAGACCTGCAGCTGGTAAAACGGGAACAACTCAAGGGTGGAGTGATGCCTGGTTTGTTGGATTCACTCCCCAGATTGCAGCTGGTTGTTGGTTTGGAGTTGATGATTACAGAGTTCCGCTAGGACCGGGTCAGGACGGAAGTAAAGCAGCATTGCCTGCATGGGCAAGGTTTATGAAGGCTGCTCATGACACACTCAATTTGCCGATCGAAAAATTTGAAAAACCATCTGGAATCATAGACTTTACAATTTGTAATGTAACAAAAAAAGTTCCAAGGCCAGCATGCCCAGTTGAAAAAGAAATATATAAGGAAGGTACCGAACCTACACAAAATTGTAAATTACATAGAACACTTTAGATTTACATTGTAGGGCAGTTCTTTACTTATGAACTCTAATGGTATTTAATAGTAATTCCGATGTTGAATCAAGTTTTTTGGAATTTGTGTTAAATACTCGATAGATAGGGCTGCCTTTTTTAATTATATCACCAGGTTTTACAAAAAATTCTATTCCAGCTGTATTATCTAATTTGTCAAACTTTTTTTTATTACCACATCCTAGTTCTATTAATGACCAGCCTATTTTTTCAGTGTCCATAAAAATAATAGTTCCATCTTTATTTGATCGAATTATTTTTTCAAATTTAGGAATGATATTCTTTTCAAATTGTTTTAAGCATCCATTCTGATTAAAAATTATTTTTTGGAAAAACTCAAAGGCCTGACCAGTATCTATAATTTTATCAAAAATTTCTTTTGATTCTTGCTTATCTTTTGCTTTTCCTGCTTGAATTAATAAGCATGAACATAATTCAAAGGTGTTGTCCATTAAATCTTGAGAACCATCTCCCTTCAAACAATCTATAGCTTCCTTTACTTCACAACCCAAACCAGCATATTTCCCAAGTGGTTTATTCATATCTGAATATATAATATCTATTTCTAGACCGTAAGATATAGCTACCTTTTTAATAAGATGACTCAATTTAAAAGCATCATTTTTCGTTTTCATAAATGCTCCATTTCCGACTTTTATATCCATCACAAGGCCCATGATTCCTTCAGCAATTTTTTTACTCATGATCGAACTGCAGATAATTGGGATAGATGGAACAGTTGCTGTCTGGTTTCTCAATGCATAAATCTTATTATCAGCAGGGCAAATTTCTTTAGATTGAGAAATAATAGCACAACCAATATTCTCAACCCAACTTTTAAACTTATCAAGTGATGGAGTAACATTTATACCTGGTATTGCTTCAAGCTTATCTATCGTGCCTCCAGTATATTCAAGTCCTCTTCCCGCAATCATTGGTATTCGGATACCTGCTGCAGCCATAACTGGAGCTAAAATAATCGATGTTTTATCTCCAACGCCACCTGTAGAATGTTTATCAGCAATAAAAAAATCAGGTTTTTCAAATTTAATTACATGCCCAGAATGAATCATCTCATCAACAAGAATTAATAATTCTTTTTCAGTCATTCCATTAAAATAAATTGCCATTAATAACGCTGACATTTGTGCTTCAGAAATGTCAGCCTCTAAATATTTTGTGATAAACCAAGATAAGTCAGTTGATTTTAGTTCTTCTCCATTTCTTTTTTTTGCTATTATATCTGATGGTATCATTACTTTGTTTTATTTTTTAAAAATGGGAAAAGTGGAATTGGAGCTCTTTCTCGAATTGCATAGACTACTAAATACAATGCAATAATTAATAAAACTCCATTTGGAGCCCACATTCCTATTTCTGGGCTGACATAATTTCTATCCGCAAGTTCTTCTCCTGTAATTAAAAGAATATAATACAATAAAAAAAATCCAAAACTTAATGCAGTACTTATAGCGAAACCCCCTCTTTTTGCCATTACTCCTAAAGGTGCTCCTAAAAGAACAAACAAAATACATGCAAAAGGGATGGAAAACTTTTTATGGGCTTCTACTTTATACTTATTTTTTCCTTTCTGGTAGCTTTTAATAAGGTTAAAATCATTTTTTAATTGCCTTTCTAAATTTCTAAGGTGTCGCTCTTTTTTATTTAATTGATTTATTGTATACGATGAATCTTTTTTCAATGAATCTTTTAAAACTAAAATAGTTAATAATCCATCATTAATATCTTTTGGAAGTATACTATCTCCAATAGCTCTATAAAATGCGCCTTTTATTCTTTTATTAACTATTATAAGCTTGTTATTATATCTTTTTATTTTTTCCATAATCATTGGTATAGTCATTTCTCTATCTGTCCTGTTTGAAGAATCCCTACGGTTTAAAAGAATGTTATCGGCAGGGATTAAAATTTTATGGGTATCAAACAAGATTCTTCGATAATTCATATAATCTTTATTTTCAATCTCATGTATCTCTCCATTATTTAATGTCAATAAAAAAGCATCTGATAGGGTAGAAAGATTTCCTGTTTTTGCGTAGATGCTTGTTTGAGATGTTGTCTTGCCTTTAGAAAAAATTCTAACATTGGTCATAGTTGAGTCTTTTTTATCGCTTATGATCATATTGTAATTAGGAATGTTATCAAGAAAAACTCCAGGTTCAATATTAACATCAGGCATTTTCTTATAAATATCTCCTGATAGTAAACGAGCTTTAAAATTCATTTCTGGTAAAACATAATTATTAAAAATAATTAGCAATAGAGCAACACCAAATCCAAAAATAAGTGGAGGCCTGAGGATTGAAATAAAGCTAACACCAGAAGATCTTAGAGCATTAATTTCATTATCCTCAGAAAGCCTGCCAAATGTTGTTAACGTTGCAAGCAACATGGCCATAGGTATTGAAAGAGCAATTATCCATGCTAAATTAAGAAATAAATATTCGATTATTATAGATATTTCTAGTCCTTTTCCCAAAAAACGATCTACCGCTCTTAATAAAAAATTCACAAACAAAATAAATGTAATAATTAATAATGAGATTAAAAATGGTGAGAAAATTTCTCGTAAAAGGTATTTTGTTATCAGCCGCATAAAAGTTTTAATAAAATGAAATTTATTTGATATTCAAGAAAAAATGTTTAATTAAAAAGTCTTCAAATAAGAGTTTAATTATTTTAAATTTAATGCTGTAGTTAATTAAATATAATCTTGGTTCTTATGGTGGGTGTAGCTCAGCTGGTTAGAGCACCTGGTTGTGGCCCAGGAGGCCGTGGGTTCAAGTCCCATCACTCACCCAGAAAATTTCGGGGTATAGCGTAGTCCGGTTAACGCGCCTGCTTTGGGAGCAGGAGATCGGGAGTTCAAATCTCTCTACCCCGACACT
>JAYPLH010000081.1:0-7560 GCA_038365355.1 Fidelibacterota bacterium | reverse complement strand
CTAATTTCAAATTTACATTATTGTTAAATAGACATTTGCAGAATAACGATTATTAAATAGGTTTACACCATCTATAAACAATTTTTTTGATTGCAAATTCTCAGCTTTCAGGCTCATCGAAAGATTAAATATTTTATAATTTAGATTTTTGTATAACATTATGTCTAAATAGTTAGCTTGTTGAAGTTTGACATCATCCACATCCTGAGCAGATAAAGACACATCTCTCATTGAGATATATTTTTCACTTTCAGCTCTCATTTTTATTATTACATTAAAATATCTAGTCTTTATGTAAGCATGTTGACTTAGCGCAATAGGTGGGTGAGATGGAAACAAAGAATAATCCGAAGAAGAATACCTCGCAAGCATAGTTTCAAAATGTATCCAGTCCCATTTTGGATAAAATAGAAGCTTCATATCATAACCATAAACACTAATATTACCAGCATTAACAGGATAACTTGATGAAGTTCCTGACAATAAGATTCTTTTTATTTTATTTGTGTAATTATGACTAAAAAAAGATATATCTGTCTTGAAATTGATGGGGTTTGTTGTTTTTTGTTTATCAAAAGTAAATCCAAACTCAATTATTGAGTTTTGCTCTGGAAACAATTTTGATTTTTGATTCAATATTCTGACTCCATTATTTATGACCTCGTCCATACTAGGTGTTCTCAAAACATTTCCTACATTCAAATATATTAAGGATATGCTTGGGAATTTTTTACTCCTTACGCTAGATCTAATTTGGAAATTTGTATTGTCCCAATAATTTGACCTTATTTGATAAATTAATTCTTCGCCTGGTACGTCTGTTGTCCTTTCCTTTGTAAAAACAAAACTAAAATCATTGATATAAAAAAGCTTTTCATTAGCAGGAAAAAAGTATTTTGCAGAACCAGAAAAAATTGAATTTTGTCTGTCAATTATTATGCTGTCAGAATTAAAAACAAGATCTGCTTTTGAAATGTTTGTTAAAGTAGAGAATGTATATAAGGAATTTTTAAAATCCTTTTCCATTGACATCCCAAAACCTAATGATGTGTTATTTTTAATTATGGAATCTTGGATCAAAAAACTTGAATCTTTATAATCCTGTAAAATACCAACAAGCGTGATTAAGCCTGTTAGAGGGCTCCACTGACTAAGCTTTACTATATTGTTTTTCGAAGTATCAGCAATGGATGAATTTGTCCTTAAGTTTGAATAATTTCTCATATTATTAAAACTCATAAACCTAATATCTATATTCTTTGCATTTGTATAAGCAATATTATATGTATTTCTATCAATATTTGTAAAAATCTCAGATTTATTTGTATCCTTGTATACCATTGCAAATTCTTTGCTAGCCAAACTTCCATTTAAAGTGCCATACTTATAGCCTAAGGAAGCATATCCATTCAAAGCAGCATTAGGGCTATCATTGCCTTGCTCAATATTTAAGGAAAATTTATTTTCATATGAAACGATCGGAATTGAGTTAATTGCGCCCTGAGATGCGGTTAGTTTGTAGTGCCCTCCTTTGGTTATTACCAAATCAGAGATTGCAACACTAGGTATGAAAGATAAATTTGGAAGCGCGTTCTTGAGTCCGTCTAATTTTATCCCATCATACAATAAATCCATATCTTCATCACTAAATTGTCTATGGATAATTCTTTTTTGGCCATCTAGCGATGTGTATGTAAGAATAGAAGTGTTAGTAGATAAAATTGACTCCAGGTTTCCAATGCCGCTTAAAGATAAATCTTCAATAGGAAAATGGAAAATATTTTTATCTCTCCTGGACACAATAAAAGAAATATACCTCTTTATGTTTTCAAGAGGGTCTTCAATAACCACCTCTTTAAGAGTTACGACAGTATTGTTCTTGAAAAAAATCACATTTAATGTATCTGGTTGATATCCAGATTTATTCAAAACTAATTTTCTATCCCGAATAGGTATTGAAAGACTAAAAAGACCTTCTTCATCTGAAACAGTACTTGTCTTTGAAGGTAAAGAAAAAATTTCGACATTGGCCAAAGCATTAGAGTTTTCTTCTTTGACATAGCCTTTAACAGGTTTAGTTTTTGAGAGTACTAAGGTGTGGAGAAAAAAAACAAGAATAATTAACTTCAATTTTTACTATTTATAAATTTAATTTTTGAATAATACAGATAAATCTGTTTTCAATACTGCTAAAAAAGATAGTCCTTACCTCCAACAACTGTCCTCAAAATTTTTGATTCAAGAATCTTGTCAGGGTCTATATCAAAATAATTTAGAGAATGCACCACAAAGTCTGCATTTTTACCAACCGAAATAGAACCAGTAGTTTCTTCCCAAAATGCAGCATAGGCATTATTAATTGTATAGCATCTTAAGGCATCCTCAACTGATATTTTTTCACTAGGAAACCATCCAGTTTCATTTTTCCCATCCCGAGTTTTTCTTGTAACTGCAGCAAATATACCGGTTGCGGGGTTTAAAGGAGCAACTGTCCAATCAGAACCAAATGTAAGTTTTGCACCACTTTGTAAAAGAGTATTGAAAATGTAGGTTCTGCTCAAAAGGTCATAACCTATTCGTTTGTGCGCCCAAGAAGCGTCATCAAAAAGATGATATGGTTGCATAGATGGAATGATGTTTTGCTTTGAAAATTCTCTAATTGCACTTTCTGATAAATGTTGAGAGTGCTCTATACGACTCCTTCTATCTCTTTTTCCATTTTCTTTAGAAATAGCTTTAAATTGATTTAAGATCCAATCGTTCGCTCTATCTCCAATTGCATGTATTGCATGCTGAATACCTGCATTATCGGTTTTTCTCAGCAAAAATTTAAACTCCGTTGTATCCTTAATTGTCAAAACACCCAAAGTTGGTAGCTTTTCTTTATCAAAATTATCATGATCATGCAAGTACGGTTCATGCATCCAGGCAGTTCGAGATCCAAGTGATCCATCCATCATTCCTTTCATACCATTCCAACGAAGCCAATCATCTCCAGGTCCATAATCCTCAACATATTTTATAATATCTCTCCAGTTTGTATACCAAGGATATATTTTAATTCGTATTTTGAGTTTGTCTTTTTCATGATTCCTTCTGTAAGTCTCCAAATCTTTCCAAGACCCCATATCGTGTACTTGAGTGATTCCAAGAGAAAGCGCATATTCCATAGCTCGATCAAGGGCACGGTCCATTTCCTCATCTGACTCTTCAGGTAAGATAGCTAAAACTAAATCCATAGCCAAATCTTTTAAAACACCAGTTGGGTTACCATTTTGATCTCTTACGATAACCCCTCCAGAAGGATCTAAAGTTGAAGCATGAATTCCAGCTATGTTCATCGCTTTTGTGTTTGCAAGACCCATATGGCCATCCAGTCTGTCAAGGAAAACAGGACGATCAGAAGCAACTTCATCAATCCAAGATTTGTCCGGATACATCCCTCCCCATAATTCATGATCCCAATTGCCACCTAAAATCCAGGAATTACCAGGAAACATCTTTTGAAAATCAACTATTCTTTTTTGAAACTCATGTTTCGATGAAACATCATTAAGATTTACCCGAGAAAGCTGCAAACCACCACTTATAAAGTGTACATGATTATCAATAAACCCTGGAGTTACAAAATTTCCTTTTAAATCAATCATTTCTGTTTGTTCTGATGCCATATCCAAGGCATCTGCATCTTGACCAACAAAGATAAATTTTTCTTGATTAAGTACCATAGCAGTGGCAAAAGGAACCACATAATCCCCCGTCCAAATAGTACCGTTATAATAAATTTTATAAATGGTATTTTTGGAACACCCTGAGAATACACAAACTAAGACAAAAATCTTAAAAATTATTTTTCCCATACTGAGCATAAAATTGAATTAAATATACACTCATATAAGTCAAATAAGAAATAAGATGAATGCTTATCTACAAGTGAATTAAATAAATACTGATTGCAGTAAAAATGCTTCGCAAAAAAAAATATATAAATATTTACAAATATTATTATACTAAATTATACTTGTTAAAAGTACTTCTTTAATTACAAATCCAAGATTTTACATAAATATCGATCCTACATCTTACGGAATTAAGGCCTTTCTACGCTATATGGGATTGACCAAACGCTCGTATTATATCCACCATCAGAGACATACATGGTAGCAAGATCTATTGTCTCAATAAATGTTCTAAATACCCCTCGCATTTGAGCTAATCCAGGTCCATGAATTCTAATGGAACCTGAATGCGTATTATCATTCATAATCTGATCAAAAAACATACCTGAATCTTTCAGATGCCGTCTTCCCCTTTGTAGCCTATTTTTCCCATAATTTAAAAACACCCATTCCCCCACGTTCGTACTATCGGTAGTGTACTCGGGACCATTATTGACTACATTTACATATGCAACAACTCTGCTAAAAGCAGTAAATACCGGCAAAGAATCTCTGCTAATGTAAAGATCACCTAATTCATCTGAGGAGAAGGAATAGAGCAATTCACCTAGCTCTAAACTATCGGATAAAGTATAAAAAGATATTCCGGCTAACGAAACCTTATCTCCAGATCCGCCTACCAATGGTGTCAAAGCATCAACCTCCCATCTGCTCCCCTCTGGACTCGTAGGGGCATCCACTTTAACAAATCGAACTTTTCGGTTCAGTATTGAATTGAATTCTTTAGAAAAACTAAGGGAATCAATCTGATTCTGATTTGTATCGATTACCGTAACTATAAATTCACCATTGACCGTATGGGTTACCATCGCGATAGACGTGTCTTCTCCAGTTTCAAATTCAACGGTTCTTTCTCTACTGATCAATTGTCTTCCAAATCGCATCCTGTATCCTTCCCCAAAAGATAATGTGTCGCTTGATGTACGTGCTAAACCATCCATCTCAAGTCCTATGCTATAGTCAAGGTCCATATCTCCACCTGAATCAAATCCATCCACACCTGCAGCTGCATCATCATCAAGAATTTCTAATAGCCTGGATTCGATTTCATCTATTCCTGATGAACTATCTACGCATCCATTTACTATAAATATAAAAAGAAAAATTAGTGTGGTTATTTTTTTCATTTCTTGCTCCTTTTTTAAAATCCGCGACGTCTGCGTTTGCGATCTTTTTTCTTGTGGCGCTTCTTTTTTTCTTTTCCATCTCGCATTTCCCCTCTCATTTCCATCATCATTCTCTGCTTAAAAACACCCAGCCTGATCATCTGGTCAGGTGCTAAAACATCATCAAGGCTTAATACAAATTCTGCTTCCAACTCAATTCGATTTTGACGCAATTTTGAAATCTCTTCAATCATCTTTTTTACATCTTTTTTGTTAGGCTCTTCTCGATCTATGTTTGCAATCATTTCTCTTTCTTGTTTTCCTATTTCTTCTAAACTTTTCCGATGTTGTCTAAATCTTGGGAAAAATTTTTCTGCTTGATCAGTAGAAAGATCCAGTTCATCAGTTAACCGCCAAACAATCATATTTTCCATCTTCTCGGGACTCCTACGCCCCCTCATTTTTTTTTCATCATCCCAATCATAACTTTGGGCTATCCCCCCAGTTAAAAAACTAAAAAGTAGTATATATTTCATAACTGTTCCTTTTCAATTAATTTAAATTGATCTAATAATTCAACAGCCTCCCATGTATATCCTTCATCCATAAGAAAATAAGCCATATTATTAAAATACTCTTGCTCATTTTCAAGAGAATCTATATTAATATTCCAAAAATCTGTCTCTATTAAATTTTCTGTTCTACTTAGCATATAATTATCAAGTTCAAAATCAGGAGCACCAAATTGAGTAACAATTAGCAATAGAATTATGAATACCATCGCAGATGAAGTAAAAATTATCTGTCTGTTTATTCTGGAGGCTTCAATTTTATCATTCAATTTGCTCATAAATTCATCAACATTTGTGTTGATAGATTCCTTTTTTTGCAACGCTATCTTTTTTTCAATTTCAATCATTATTCAGGACCTCTTTTAATGTTTGAAGCGCATGGTGAAAGTTAACCTTGGCGGTATTTTCAGACATACCTGTTATGGTAGATATTTCTTTGTATGAAAGTTCTTCGGCTACTCTCATGACAACAACACTACGCTGCTTTTTAGGCAATTTTGATATGGCATCCCATAGTTCTTTATTTAGCCATTCTTTTGAAACACTAGTGTCTTTCTTTTGCTGATTAATAATTTGATCAAGATGTAGTAGATTTTTCCACTTATTACGAGCGAACCATGAATTAGCCGTATTAAGATTAATACGATAAAGATAGGTAGAGAAAGCCGATTGGAATCTAAAGTTTCTTAAATTATTAAATAATTTTAAAAAGACATCCTGCGCTAAATCCTCAGCTACCATCCTATCTCCAGTAATAGTATAAAAAAATCCAACCGTATTATGTAGATATTTTCGGACAAGCCTATCATAGGCACTTTTATCTCCTTTTTGGAATATTTTGATAAGTTCATGATCATTTTTCATTTCATCTTTAATAGTAAGACTCAAAAATTTACCAAAGGTTAAAAATTATTTTGAACTAACACTATTCAGATTTTATTGAAATAATTATATTGAATGTCTTTATTTTTTAAAAATTGAAAACAATCCAATAGCATGGTAGCATTAAATAAAAGGTTTCAACCAAATAAAAGTCAAAATGCTGCAATTCGCCATCAACCATCCCCTCTTATGATTTTAGCCGGAGCGGGTACTGGAAAGACATTTACACTTCAGAAGAGAATAGTCCATTTAATTAATTATTATAAAGTAAAGCCAAAACATATTTTAGCTATAACCTACACAGAAAAAGCAGCTAAGGAACTTAAAGGAAGGATAATCACTCAAATAGGATCCAGAGCTCAAACCATGACGGTAAGTACTTTTCACTCATTTTGCTTTAAAATCCTTAAAGAATTTGGAAATGACACTTTACCACAGATCCTAGAAGAAAGTGAAGCAATACACTTAATTTTAGAGATATTTGATAGTTTAGGACCATTTCAATCCGATGAATTTCCCCTTAATCCAAAGCGAGCAATTCATGATAGTTTTATTCCCTTTTTTAATAGGATTAAAGATGAATTAATTGATCTTGAAAACATTAGCATACCCAAACCTCATTTGGATGGACCTATTACAAACGAAATTGCCAATCAATTATATGATCTAAAACGAATTTATCCTGTTTTCCAATCTTGGAAAAAAAAATTAAATGTAATTGATTACGGTGATATGGTTCTATTAGCTTTTGATCTACTTTCCAAAAATGAAGAAGCTTTAGCAGCTGTTCAAAATCATTTTCGCCACATTATAATCGATGAATTTCAGGATAACAATTTCGCATTAAATGAGATTGTGACCCTAGTTACTGGCAAAAGAAAATTTATCACTGTTGTTGGTGATGACGATCAGGTAATCTATAGTTTTCGAGGAGCAAGTTCTTACAATATTCGTTCTTTCAAACAAAACTACGAATCTCATGAAGGCTACAAATGTATCTCTTTAGAAGATAATTATAGATCTTCTCAAGCAATATTAGAC
>JAYPLH010000080.1:0-7584 GCA_038365355.1 Fidelibacterota bacterium | reverse complement strand
TAGGGTATCTTATAATAAGCCATCATAGTAGTGTTTTAATATGATAATGTATCTTTTATTGTTGTTCGTATGGTTCAGTTTTCATGGTCTTGTTTTCATTATAATGCCTATTTCCAATTCCTACTGTTTGAGCAACATTCCTACCTTCTTCCTCCCATATCGGAATTTTAGAATCGTCCTCAGTGATGTAATAATATCTTTCATAAACTTGACCGCTTCTGGTATCCATTATTTTATTTTTTTCATAGACAACATATGTGCCGCTATCTCCAGCATAATCATCTAGATGAATTGGCGACACAGCTGGCGACACAATTTGACCCATTAAAATAATCATGGTAATTATCATTGCAGCTCCTGTAATTAAACCCTGTACATATGATTTCATATTTAACTCCTTCTTTTTATGAATTATTACAATTTACAAATCAACAATAAACAAACGGAGAACAAACGTAACATTGTAAATTCTAGCAACTCTACGAAAGGATAATGTTATGGCTACATTAAAGAAACGTAGAGGTGTGTGGTATGCACGTGTGTTATGGTATTTGGAAGGAAGGCAGAAAGAAAGGCAGTTGCCTTTAAAGACCAAAAAGAAAGTAGTGGCTATGGAGCGTTTAAGAATAGTCAATAGATATGAATTAGATATTAAAAATGGGATGAGTTTTACTTGGCCATGGATATCTAACGAATCATCTGTTAATGTAAAACGCTTTACCTTAATTGATGCCTGTTATAAATGGATGCAGAAACGTCAAAACTATAGAAAAACGACCCTATCGATTAACAATCAAGGTCTATTCTATTTAACTGATTGCTTAGGTAAAAATACTCCTTTAGAATCTATATTAAATACTGATATTGATAGATTTATAGATTATTTAAAAACTAAAGGTTTAAGTGATGTGAGCGTTAATATCCACCTTAGAACAGTAAAGTCAATGTTTCGATATTGGCTAAAAAGAGAGCGATTAACAAAGGTGCCATTGATAGAGCAAATAGCGATTCGTAAAAACCATCCTATCTATATAACAGACTCTGAGTTTGAGAAAATTATGAGTCTTGATTGGCTAGATGATTTTTATAAAAGAGTGTTTTTGTTTTATCGTGAAACTGGTCTAAGGTTAAGAGAACCTATGATTACTAGCCTAGAAGGAAGTTGGCTTGATGTATCCAATGAATCAAAAGGAGGAGCAAGCAGAAATATTGAGCTTAGCCGTCCTCTTCGTTTTGTCTTTATGGAATACAAGAAATGGCTTCAGTTTGGTCATGGTTCAAGGATTAAGGACTCTGGTGAACATATCTCTAAAGTATTTAAAAAAGCTTTAAAAGATATTAGCGTTCCTTCTTCTAAACACTTTCACTCACTTAGGCATACCTTCGCTGTAAGACAACTTATAAGTGGAACATCTATTTACGATTTAAAGATGCTTATGGGTCACAGTTCAGTTGTTACAACAGAGCAATATAGTAATATGAACCTAAAACGTGTTTCTCAAGACTTTCCAAGTTTAGTGCTGAAAGCCAAAAAGAACACAAAATTAGGTATAATGGACACACAATTGATGGACACATCGATACCTGATAATAGGTATATTGCATAATATGAAGCTTTAGAGGTTTTTAGCCCATTCCTCCGGAGCATAAGGTCACAGGTTCGAATCCTGTCGGGCGCACTGACAATAAAAAGCATTTATTCACGATAAACCCTCGATAAACTCGTTGGTTTTATTTTATCATACTTTATCATCAATTATCATAAAATACTAAAAACGGGACACTAATTTCCGGGACACGATTTAATTTGATGTAATACCATTTTTTCAACTTAATAAATAAAACCAAAATGGATTCATGGGAGTGGGGCTGATGTATTAAAGACTCACTCACATTCTAAAAAAATATTTTGTAGATTATTTGTTGGATATGGATTACTTAACAAAAGATAATATTATTTCTGCAATCAAAAGGTTTGATGATGAAGGTCTTCCTGACCCAAATGCAGATTCCCAATATTACGATCTTTTATATCAAAATAAGAGATATCCCCCTAAAGTAATTATTTCTTATGCTAATTTTTTTGCAAAGGGATTTGATTTGGATAGAAAAACATTTTCTGGCGGACAGGAATCAAAATGTTTTTCAATATTAAAAAAATTAAATTTTGAAATTGTAAAAAAATTATCTAATAGTATTGACAGGGAACAAACTAGATATGCTGATGTGAATATTTGGATTGAAAAAACAATTGTCAAAAACCGTGAAGATCGTTTAAATGGAGATAGAGCATTAGGTAAAGCAATTTGGTCGCCAAAAAGAAGTAAAGGTGGAGCTGATATTTATAGTAATATGAGAGAAGTTAAAAAAGGCGACATAATTCTGCATTTAATTGATAATTCTTATTTTTCTGGATTATCAATAGTTAATAATGATGAGGTGCTTGAGGTGGAGGGCACTAAAGGTACAGTTTGGGATGTACCTTCATATCTTCACAATTTAATTAGTTATAAAAAACTTGATCCACCTTTACCTAGAGAAAAAGTTTTGACTGAAGAAAATAGGAAAAAATTGATTTCTATCTCTGAAAGAGGAGAAGTATTCTTTGATTCTAGGCTTGATTTAAGGCAGGGTGCTTATTTAACTCCATGCTCAAAAGAATTATTTAAATTATTAAATCAAATATACCTTTTTGAAAATGGTAAAAAATTACCTTTTTATGACCTAGCTTATATTCCTGAATTATCAATTTTAAAAGAGTCAGTAGACTTATATCTACATGCTTGTAATAATACTGAATGGTTAGAAAATGAAAAGTATAAATGGAATTTTGTTAATTGGGTGGAAAGCCGAGTGGATTTTTCTAAACAAAAAAATGAAGAAATCCTTGAGATTTTAATAGATTCTCAAAATCAAAGTTTTCATGATAATAACAATAAAAAGGGTGTCAATTTTATTTTATCAGGTCAAATGTATAATGATAGTTTTGTAACTATTCATGATGTCCGATATATGAGAGGACTATTGAAACCCAATTGGGATGGAAACCAACCAGATTTAGATTATAGAAAAAGCATTAAAAAAGATACTACCTTTCCAAAATTATCGGTTTGGTTGTCAATTTTTAACCCAAATATTTTTAAGCCGTATGCCAGCAATGAACTTAGCACTGGCATTAAGTACTTATTAGAAATTGAGGATAAAATTCCTAAAAAGGGATTTAAAGCATTTAAATATGCTATCAATAAAATTTCTCTAATTGAAAATTACATAAGAGAAGATTCTAGAGTTATATCAACCTTTAAAGAATTTCTTAAAAAAGATAATCTAACCCAACTCGATTGGGCATGGATTGCTCAAGATTTAGTTTTGTATGCTACAAGAGAGCTAGCATCTGAAAAAAAAATCGATGAGGAAACTTTCATGAATGATAAAAAGAAGTTTTGGTTATATGCTCCCGGAAGAAATGCTTCAAAATGGGATGAATGTATTGAAAAAAATATTGCTATGATAGGATGGGATGAGCTCGGAGATTTAAATCAGTATAATGATAAAGAAGCTATTTCAGATGCCTTGAAAAGTTTTTATGGTGGCGATTCTTCAAAAATGAATGATACACTAGCATGTTATGAGTTTTCTAAAGTTATAAGTGAGGGTGATATAATCATTCCTAAGCAAGGAAAAACTACTTATTTAGGATATGGCATTGTCAAATCTCCCTATAGATTTGAAGTTGAAAGAAAAGAATTTAAACATGTAATTGATGTAGAATGGCATAACCTTGGGAAATATGAAGAAA
The DNA here is from genome assembly GCA_038365355.1 of Fidelibacterota bacterium. Taxonomy (GTDB): domain Bacteria; phylum Fidelibacterota; class Marinisomatia; order Marinisomatales; family UBA1611. The sequence goes on along the minus strand of JAYPLH010000080.1, from coordinate 3,785 downwards.
ACATACATCCAATTGCATTAAAAACGCTCACAGACATTTCTAAGTATCCTGATTATGTTAATAGGTTAAAAGAGTTAATTATGAAAATTGATAAATATACAAAAGCTGATGCTTTGAAAGAGTTATTCATAGATGAGAGAGAATACGATAATATTGTTTCTTTGTTGAAACATAAAAAGAATTTGATTCTTGAAGGTAGTCCGGGTGTAGGAAAATCTTTCGCTACTAAAAGAGTAGCTTACTCAATAATTGGTAAAAAAGATAAATCAAAGATAGAGACAGTTCAATTTCATCAATCGTATTCATACGAAGATTTCATTAGAGGATTTAGACCTAATGAGACAGGCGGGCTAAAGCTAAATGATGGTGTTTTTCTAAAGTTTTGTGACAAAGCTAGACATGATACTGAGAACAAATACTTTTTTATAATAGATGAAATAAATAGAGGTAATCTTAGTAAGATTTTTGGAGAATTAATGTTTTTGATAGAAAAAGATAAAAGGAACGAAAGTATTAAGCTTGCTTATAATGAACCTGATAATGACAATGATGAGTTTAGCATTCCAGAAAATGTATATATCATAGGTACTATGAATACTGCTGACAGATCTTTAGCAATGGTTGATTATGCTCTGCGCAGAAGATTTGTTTTCTATTCTTTGAAGCCGCAATTTGAATCAGAGAAATTTAAGAGTCATTTGGTTAGTGGTTTTGGCGTTGATGAGGCTTTAGTAGACAACATTATAAGCAAATTGAATACATTAAATGAAGTTATTGCTAATGATGAAAAGTATCTTGGTGAAGGCTTTACCATTGGTCATAGTTATTTTGTTCCTGATAATGATTCTACTATAGATAGAGATTGGTATGAGCGAATTATTAATTTTGAAATAAAGCCTTTACTAAAAGAGTATTGGTTTGATAACCTTGATAAGGCTGAAGAAGAAATAGATAATTTATTACAATAATATTTATGGAAATTCCAATCCTCAACATTTATTATTTATTATCTTACGCTTGGAATAAATTAGATGAGGCTGAGCCAAAATCCGTTGGTCAAATTGATAATAAAAATATAATTAATCTATTTTCAAAAATATTAGCTAATAGGACATTATATCTACTTAGTCGGGGTCTTGATAGGGGATATATTGAAATTGATGATATTGGTAGTGTTGTGCGCGGAAAAATCAACATTTCTGATACATATCTTAATAATCTATTAAATGTTGGTAAAGTAGATTGCACGTACGATGAGTTGAGCCACAACGTAGTACATAATCAAATCCTTAAATCAACTCTAAGAACATTGTTAAATAGTAATGAACTAGATAATGACATTCGGGAACAGCTTAGATTATGCTTTCTAAAACTCCCTGCAGAAATTGATAGTATTGACGTTCGAAAAGATCATTTTAGATCTCTGAAGTTCCATAGAAATAATTATTTTTATGATTTTTTGATGAAAATATGCGAATTAGTTACAGATAATCTTCTTGTTGATGAAACCAATGGGAATAAAGTATTCCAAGATTTCACTAGAGATGAAGTTAAAATGAGATATCTATTTGAATCATTTGTGGAAAATTTTTATAAGAAAAATAAATCCGATCATGGTTACAATGTTAAAGGACAAAGTCAAAGTGCTTGGGTTGCAAAGCCTCTTAGCGATAATAGTATGAAATATCTTCCTGTGATGAGACCTGATATTGTAATGATAAATAAATACACTAATAAAAAAATTATACTAGATACTAAATATTACAAAAAAGCATTCAAATCAAATCAATATGGTCAAGATAAGGTCAGTAGAAATGATATCTTTCAAATGTTCTCCTATATGAAAAATTTAGAATTGAGAGATGATACTGAGAGCAAAAATATTGGTTACGAAAAATATGAGGGCATATTGTTGTACCCAACAGTATTTTCAAATCCAGATAAACCCTCTTGGGATTTACATGGGCATAAACTATCAATCAAGTTTATAAATATGAATCAAGAATGGGATTCAATTCACAATGATTTAATAGAACTGGTTAAAATTTAATTAAAAGGGGTTTAATTGAGTTTAAAAGAACAAACTACTAAGGATATCATGGCAGAGCCTAAATCCGCTTGTGATGATTGTAAGCATTTACATTTAAGAAAGATAATACCTACTTGTAATGCTTTTCCAAATAGAATACCTGACTCAATATTGTTTAATGGTAACCCTCATACTGAACCAGTAGAAGGTGATAATGGAATTAGGTACGAGAAGATTACTTATTAATAAAAGGAAGAACGAATGAAAAGATATCTATTTATCATTTTATTGGTTGGGATTAGTCATGGGCAGACTATTGCGGTTACATCTGAAGGTAAGATTGTTAATTTAAATGATGATGGTACTTGGTCATATCAAAAAGATAAAGAAAGAGGTGATATACCAAGTGAATCAATCTGGACAACTGAATATTTTGTTGATGATTTTGGAGACCCAACAAATGATGGATACATAAATACATTTCTTGAGGGTAAATTCAGTAATTCTGCTACTACAAATTCAAGCTTAGGAGTAAAATTCATTATAACAAACGAAAAAGTATCAATAAAATTATATGAATATAATAGAAACCATGCAGTCAGTGGACAAATTGCAACAAAAAGCTATGACATTGCACTGAAACATAATGGCACAAGAGTTAAGAGCTTTTATGGTAATAATTATAGTGATAGGGTTACTTTAGAAGATAAAGACTCCAAAAGGCTAATTAGTTTATTTAAGAAAGGTGGCAATTTCAATTTCAAAATTGAAGAAGTCGGAAGATACACTAGTAGTATTTATAAATTTGAAATCCCAAATGCATCAGGATTTAATGAAGAATGGGATAAAATAATTTCAGAAGAAGAAAGAGAAAGAATTGAAAGAAAAAAAAGAGAAGATGAGAGAGCAAAGCGGCAAAAAAAAGAGGAAAATCAAAAGCAAGAATTAATTAAAAACACTAAACCTATCGAAGTTTTTAATTCGAAGAAATTTGTAATTGTAGTAAAACAAATAAATATTAATGGTAAAAGTACTTTTTATGCAGAATTAGAAAACTTGACTAATAGAAATTATAAATCTGTTTGGTTTACTTTAAATGCAAAGTATACTAGTGATAATAGCTTATATACCGAGCGAGTAAGTTTTAAAAAAGTAAATTCTAAATCAAAAAGTTCCTTTGAACTACATACAGGGCAAGAATTGAAGGATATAAATTTTAAATTTTTGAAAAATAAATATTTTTAATATTTTTAAAAAAATAAGAACCCTAAATAGAGAAAGTTGTAATGAAGCCTATCTCATGCCATTAATGAAAAAATATATTTACCTCATATTCATTTCTATATTTTTTGGCTGTTCTGCCCCTCAACCTAAAGAACCCCCATCTTTTGAGCAATTAAACAAGATTAGAACTGCAATGGGTTACGAAGCAGAGGATAGATGGGCTAACTGGGAAGTTAAGTGGAAGGCTAATGATGGTGGTTATATACAGTATAGAGTCGCTTTATTCCCTATCTCAAATGATATAGCTATAAATGGTTATCTTGAACTCATTAAAGATTTATCTTATAAATATGCTCCTGAACATGATATGTTTATAATATTATCAAAAATGGGGGAAAGCGTAAGAAGAGAGTGGTATTTATCTAAAAAATGAATTCAAAAAACTCTACGATAATTTTCTTCTTTGGAATACTCATTATTGGGGCAATTACTAATCCTAGTTATGATGACCATAAAAGAGAAGTAACTCAAG
>JAYPLH010000079.1:4770-7585 GCA_038365355.1 Fidelibacterota bacterium | reverse complement strand
TTGGAGAAAATTTTAAACCATACGAATCGAATGAATGCAATAATAGATGACTTATTAAAGTTGTCAAAAATTGAATCTCAAGAAGAAGATGACAGCATTTTTTTGCAAGAACAGGATTTGTTTCCAATCTTACTTGGAGCGAAGCAGGACATGGAAAACAGTTCTCCAAACGTGTTAAATAGCATTGAGATAATTTGTAATGATGATGTTCTTGTTAAAGGAGATTCTCAATTGCTTAGAGAAGCTTTTTTAAACCTTCTTGAAAATGCAGGAAAGTATGGTTTCCCTAATACACCTATTCAAATTTCTGTCGAAAAGAAAAAAAGACTGCATATTCATTTTGACAACAAAGGCAATGAAATAAAAGAAAAGCACTGGGAAAGAATTTTTCAAAGGTTTTACCGCGTTGATAAATCTCGAGACAGAAAAGCAGGGGGGACAGGATTGGGTCTCGCAATTGTTAAACATATTATCTTTGTTCATCAAGGAGAAATCAAGGTCTCTTTTTCAGAAAATAAAAAAACAAGGCTTACAATAATATTACCACTGGTTACCAAAGGGTAGATAAACTAGAAATTCAACCTATACTGTAATCCTATGTTTCTTCCTTTTTCAGGCATGATTGATTTTATTCTAGAAAGATGATTGTAGTATTTGCGGTCAAAAACATTGTCGATTTGGAGAATAATTTTATGTACAGCCCATGAATTTCTTATGGTGTATGTTCCGATTAAATTATAGGTTTCGTATCCTGGTGTTGAACTTTCGTACAAACCGATTCTGTTCTGACTAAACACTTTTTTATGCATTAAGTTAATTGAAAATGGTAGTAGGTTTATTTCTGTAGACAAAAGGATTCTATCCGGAGGCATATAATAAAGAGAAGAATTATCGGTTAGGTTTTCACCTCTTGTTGCGGAAAAACTACCATCGAAACGAATTACATCATTAAGGTTATAACTAAATTCAGATTCATAACCATGTATATAAACTTCCAAACCACTCATCTGATATATGTACAACCAACCCGCTGAACCGCTACCCCACTCAATCCAATCTGCACCGGGCTCATATCCTTCTCCCATTACTTTACTTAAGTGGTAGTTCGGGCTGTAATTTTGGTAACTTGTAATTTTTAATTCTCCTCTATTCGTCATATAACCCAAGCTACCTTCTAGTCCATATGTGTGTTCTGCACCTAATTCTGGTAATCCAATTTCATAATTGTAAACACCAAGATGGGGGCCATCAGAATATAAGTCTTCAATACTAGGAGCACGGCTCGTAAACATAGATCCTAAAGATAGCTCCCAGTTTTTTCGTTTAGTAATGATTGCACCCGCAGTTGAAAACAATAAAAAATTTCTTTCGTTAATTTGATTTATATCCAAATTTGCGTAGAAATATTCACTAGTTATATCCGGAACAATCGAGTTGTTTTCTAACCGAAAAGAACTTTGTATAGTATATTGATTAATTTCTTTCTCATAAAGCCCGTATAGAGAAATCGAAATTTCTTGAGCATCTGGTGTCCAATAAAATTCATACGCTTGAAAATCTCTTATTTTTAATAGAGACCCAATAGATTTTTTGTTCCCTGAAAAAGTGGCATTTAGAGATAAAATTTGATGAGCTAAAATTACGGATTCGTAAGAGGACCCCGTGACGGATTCTGAGTGTCTATAGTCTATGTATCGTTGGTCAATATCAAATGTTTGAAAACCAGCTATTGAAATATCTTTATGAAAATTGAATTTTTGAGTGTTTCTATACATGGAGATATCTACACCATTAATATGCCCTTCAGGGCTTCCCGGGATACCATAGTCTGTGTTAAATCGCTCCAAAGAAAAAGAAGAATAAAAATCATTCCCAAAATACATGTAACTACCATGTAGTTCTCGATTAATAGACTGTGTGTTTTTTAGCGTTCCGTAAGGTTCTGGTGAGACCTGGTTATCCAAATCTCGATTTAAAAATGAAAATCGGAATTGATGATTTCTCTTGAATGGAGCTTTAACTACTACATTTTGAAAATGACCGTTGTTCGCAGATTCTGTTCCTAACAAGGTTTGTATCATTAGTTTTTGAAAACGGTTTTTATCATTAATATCTCTAGACAAATCAATGACACCACCAATGGTGTTAGACCCGTATAAAAGAGCTTCAGGGCCGCGAATTATTTCTACTCCGCTATATGCACCCATATCTGTACTTACAGCATGGTCAATGGAAGTACTAGAAAGATCTCCTGTGGCTATTCCATCATCGGTAAGCAAAAATCTATGTCCTTTATAACCCCTTAAAACTGGTTGGGCAGTTCCTTGACCCATTGATCGAATAGATAATCCGGTTTGTTCTTGAATGGTTAGTGCCAAGGTCGATTTTAGAACCTTGTGGTATTCTTCTCCAAAAACGTCAATATTAGAGGAAAAACTCTCTGGCTTTATTTTAGAATGTGCGTCAACATTTAACTCTTTAAACTTTAACGTATCTACATCTAAGTAAATTTTACCGATGTTATTATTAATGTCTTTTAAGATAACACGCCTGTTTAGTTTTTTATATCCTATCATAGAAATTTCTATAGTTAATTCATTTTGAGATAGGTTTTTTAGGATGAAACTGCCATCTACTTTTGAAGATGTTCCTGTATTCAAACTTTTGGAAAAAATATTAGCACCATGAATAGGTATTTTAGTTTCGTTATCAATTATGGACCCTGTAATGTTTTTATTTTGAGAAAATAATGGGCCTATAAGGATCGCAAAACACCATATGAACAGGTGGTAGTTTTGGGATTTGTTAACCATTC
>JAYPLH010000079.1:0-4670 GCA_038365355.1 Fidelibacterota bacterium | reverse complement strand
GATAGTTCTAGTGTTTCGCCTACCGCTAAAGTAACAGATCCAGTCATTGCCCCTTCAAATTCTCTGTATACTTCGTTTCCAGCTGCATCTTCTAAGATGAAGCCATCCGCATCAGTGTGACCTTCTTCGTGATCGTGATCATCGTGAGATTCATCCTCACAGCCTATAGTGAATAACATTGCTCCAGTTAATAATAGAGTTGTGTACGTTTTTAATGAACGCATAAATAAAAAATTCATAAAAGTTCCTTTTGTAAATAAAGTTATGTTTTTTCTACCAATTTGGTAGATTGATAAAAGTAGTAGAGTTAAGAAACTTGAGGTGGGGAACGTCCAGATAAATTGGTTAATGAGGACTTACTTGTTAAAGTGTAGTCAGTGAATAAAAGAGAAGATTTACTAACTTTTTTTAAGTGATTTGAAGAGCATAAAATAAAAAATCTGTTTTTTTCTATTAAGCATTCTTGACATTCATGAGAAATCGACAAACAATCTTTATTGGTACATCCTGACTTACAAAAAGAGTATCCACTTGAAGAACGAGAAGGTTCAAAGTGATTCATGTGTAAACTGCTTCCTAAAAACAAAAAAGCAAAAGTGATATTTAAAAAGGTCTTAAGCATAGATATAAAAACGACGACGAAATTAATACAAATTTTGATTTTATTAGATAAATAGTTTTACTTTTTGTTTCAATAAAAAAGGGGAGCGATACTCCCCTTTTTATACCTAAGCTATAAAATAATTATCCTAGTCAGCCCAAGAAGCTTTTAACAGACAAACGGATGGATCTGCGGTATTGGAAACTAAAACATAACCATCTTTATAGGCTAGTCCTTCTGACTCTCCCGTTGATTCACCGTCTCCCGTTGAATAATCAGTAAATTGGGCTATTGCTCCAGAATCCCATGTCGGGTTGGTAGGATCTGTGATGTCATATACGACAACGGCAGCTGGATCTTGAAGGGTTGCCAGGACATAAGATTTACCATCATGTTCTGCAATCACAACTTCTTCAGGTTCTATACCTTTTCTTTCGTCTGTCCAACTCCAGGTACTTGGTAAGTCATCTGCTAAATTTGCATAGTATTGGGTGCCTGGTGTTCCATCGCTATTTAGCAAGGTTACACCAATTTTTCCATCATACTCTCCACCTGTACAAACAACTGTACCTGTACTGTTTACCCAAATTCCGTCTGGTTCATGTATGTCACTAGTAAATGATACATAGTCTTTCAAAGTATCTGGAGGGCTAAGAATGGAAAACCATCCCATTTGATTTGACTCTTGTAAAGTCATATACACTGTTTCTCCATCTGGTGCGATTTTTACGCCTTCTGGTTCTGCTAAATTGCCATTTTCACCTGTATGAGTAATCTTCATATGTTTAACTAATTGGGCATTGCCTAGCCCTGGACTTATATCATAAATAGTTACTCCTGGGTAGTAAGGAGTTGTACATCCTGCCGTTCCATCTTCATAGTCATATTCATTAACAACCACTACAAACTCGTTATCTACTGCTATGTCTACTGCATCAGGATTATATCCTAACTCATAAGGTCCGAATTTTTCTCTTGAAGAAACGTCAATAAGATATAATTCACCAGGCGTACAAGATCCCTTTGTAACAACAACAGCAAGTATACTTTCATCTACACTAACATCAATCGATGAACATTCAGCATCGTCGCTATCCGTTATATTGATAGATTCTCCTGTCAGGGTAATTTCGCTTGTTGACAGGTCAAAAAAGTCAACAGTGTTTTGTAATGAATTCACGATGACGCCTTCAGAAGAATTAATAAATCGAATTAATTCTGGTGAAGATTGAGAGGCATCACCTGTTGTTTTAACATCTACTCTACTAATATTAAACCCACTATTAACTAAAGAGTCTTGCTCCGCTGCTTCATCTTCACATCCCGAAATAAAAAGGGAAGCTAGAAGACCAAAAAGAAAGAAGATTCTTTTTATAGTTTTTTTCATTGTGTACTCCTATTTGTTAAAAATTAAACTTTAATTGAACTAATAATTGATCGTCTTTTACATTTGGTTGATCGGTGTCACCAGTATCTTCATCCAAGATATAATATTCTAACTTTAACTTGGCGTAGCTAGTAATATCATACCCTAAGGCAAACGTAATCATTTTTCGGTTCCAGGTCTGAGGGTCTTTTAATAAAGGATAAAACCTTTCATTATCTTCATCATCATTTTCAAGTAATGATTTGTTATAGTTATTCCTATAAGGGTTTAAAAATGAATCCGTTTGTCTCATGGGGTCGATCTTTAGTTCTCCCAATCGAAATAACACAAAAATATTTTCAAATGATAAAAAGTCGAAGGATGTGCTAGATTCTAAATAATAACCATGCCTTGGTAGAAACCCATCTTCTGAGAATATATATTCAGCTCTAGATAAAATGTTTGATAAAGCATACTCAATTCTCCCCCCATACCAAAAGTGACCTACATATGCATCTTTACTAAGTACTTGATCATCCTCAATGTTTGCGTAATAATCAAAATCATAATGTAGTCTTGCCTTCCATTCCTCATCATCTACAAGTTTTCCAAAATAATACCAACCCTGAATTTTCAACGGTGAAAAATTTTGCTCTGCACGGAACCCAAACTCAAGAGTCTGACCATCAATTTTCTTAGCGTCATCATAAACCATCATTTCAAACGATTTGTCTTCAGCAGCTGCATCATACCCAATGAGTCTTTTCAATGCTACAGATGCACCGAACGAGGAAGAAGAAAAACGCCTTTCGTAATCAAGGTGATACTGTCGCCCTTTCCAATATGCTGTTCCAATTAAGGGGTAACCTTCAGTTTTTCTTTTCAAAGCTATCAAAGGCCGGTTTTTACCGAATTCTAACGTTGAGCCTCCTTTTTTATATTTGAGGAAATGTTTATCAGCATAAGCTCCATCATCATCAAATCGAAGACTAAAGTTGTAAGTTAAATCATTAGTGTAAAGTAGCTTAAAGTCTAAAACTGTTTTATCTATTTCAACAAAAGGACTTCTATAATCTACTTTTTGAATAAATTCATCTCTATATTGTGCACCACCCTTACCTTCAACATTGATAAACTCTACCTCTACCTCTCCGGAAACTTCAATTCCAACACCAGATGGAATATTGATAGATAGTGATTGATTACTGTTTTGTTGGCTGAAGAGATAACCAATAAAAGATATGTAAATGAAAAATTTTTTCAATTGTGTCACCTTACGTATTAATAAAGAGTTAAAATTGTTGATCAGACAATTATTATTTACAAAGATATTATGCATTGATTGTTAGAATTGTGTTAGGACGGTTATTAAATAAATATGAATATTTTATTACTCTATTTTATGCAACGAAAGTTTGAGATTCGTTAGAATAGATTTTGATTTGTGTTAGGCTTTGGGTTTAGAGTTTATAGAAATGTTTATCAACAAAATAATTTTTAAATTGAAACATGATTATTTATAACCGAACAGAATACAAAGCACTATCCTTGCGCCAATATAGTAAAGAAAAAAAGCGGTTACAGGTTGAGCTCCTAAAACTTCAAGAGTGGGTTATTAAATATAATAAACGAATCGCTGTAGTTATGGAAGGAAGAGATGCTGCCGGAAAAGGTTCAACTATTAAACGTTTTATAGAGAACATGATGCCTAAGGCAATAGAGGTAGTGGAACTTGGAGTTCCCACCAATGAACAAAACAATAACTGGTTTAGGACATGGAATAAAAGGTTGCCTCAAAAAGGGAAAATCACATTTTTTGATCGGAGTTGGTATTCTAGGGCAGTGATACAACCAGCAATGGAATATTGTACAAAAGAACAATATAAATATTTCATGAAGAAAGTAAACAAATGGGAGAAGAACTTAATTGATAAAGGTCTAGTACTCATTAAGTTTTATTTATCCATATCTAAAGAAAATCAGGAATTAAGATTTCACCTTCGCGAATCGAGCAGGTTAAAGTACTGGAAGCTTTCTTCAAACGATTGGAAAGCACATGAAAAATGGAAGATTCAAACCTATTTTAAAGATCAAATGTTTTCAAAGACATCTACAACGTATGCTCCATGGGTGATTATAAACTCAGATACCAAAATGATTGGAAGGCTGAATGCTATGAGGTATGTGCTTTCATCTATTGATTACGATGGAAAAAAGATTCTTAAGCCAAAAAAGTGGTCTAAAGAATCGCCTAAGTATCATATTACTATTAACGATGTAAAGTTTCATGATCTTAATAAAGAACAATACGATTTATTATTTCAATTAAAAGCACATGAGTAGCAAAATAAAAACATCAGGCGGAATTGTTATCAAAGAAAACAAAATTCTTTTTATACGTAAAAATAATCGTTGGGACCTTCCAAAGGGTAAATTAGAGGATGGTGTTAACAGTAGAGATACCGCACTTATTGAAATAAGTGAAGAAACAGGGCTAAAGAAAAAAGATCTTTCGATATTGAAAAAATTAATTCCAACACATTATCATAAGAAAGTTGATGGTGTTATGATTGTAAAAAAAACATATTGGTACCTTGTAGAATATTCAGGTCATTTTAACTATCCATTGACGCCTGATGAAAATGAAGGAATTACAGATTGTCGTTGGTTTTCTTTTGATGAGCTAGTTTTGGTGTTAGAGGA
>JAYPLH010000078.1:0-7599 GCA_038365355.1 Fidelibacterota bacterium | reverse complement strand
TACATAAATTATTTTAGCATGATAAGTTTTATAATTTCTTGAGAATAATCAGATTTCACTATGCCAAAATAGATACCCGGTGATACTTGAAGGCCATATTCATTCCTACCATCCCATTTTAGCAATTGTACACCAGATTGTAAAATTCCATTAAATAATAATTTTACTTTTTTACCAAGCAAATCAACAATTTCAACCCTTACACTGTTTTTTCTATTTAGCTCAAAAAAGATCGTTGTATTAGGGTTAAATGGGTTTGGATATACTTTTAATCTATGTAAAAAAGGAATTGAATTCTCATTTAAAATTTTCATACTCCCGCAATTTAAAGTATCTTGATATCCTTCAACTCCCTGGACGCAAAATGGATAAGGTTCACAAAACATATTATTGGATATATTAAAAGATATAGAGTCTGCCCATTGTAAATCTAAGTTACATATATTTTGAGAAATAACTCCTGACATATCATTGTATTCAATCCTAAATCTATCAAGAGAAATTAGATCGCTAATATTCTCTTCTAAAGTTCCGCTCAATTGGTTATTGTGTAAAAAGAGTCTTTTTAAATTCGTTAATCCAAAAATTTCAGAAGGTATGGATCCGCTTAAATTATTATTGTGGAGGTAAAGTATTTCTAATGAATTTAAATTTCCAATAGAAGCAGGTATAGAACCGGAAAGATTATTGTTCCGGAAATTAACATGTGTTAATGCATTTAAATTTCCCAACTCTTGAGGAATAGAACCGGATAGTTCATTTTGGAATAATCTTATTTCTTCAAGGCTGACTAAATTACCAATTGAATTTGGAATATTACCTGACAATTGATTAAATGCGAGGTTGAGGTATTTCAATCTATTTAAGTTACCCAGCTCTGTAGGAATAGAACCATTTAAATTATTGTTTGAAAGATTCAAGTAGTTTAGGTTAGTAAAATATCCAATCTCTATCGGAATATTCCCTGATAACCCTGCGTTAGAAAAATCTAACTCGATTATATTCTCTGCATGATACAAGCTATCCCATAAGAAGACCACACCGTCGCAATTAATTATATTTTGATTTAAAGTTACATCTTCTAAACATGTTGGATATGGGGGGCATAAAAAATTATTTGAGACATTAAAACTGTAGATGCTTTGCCAATCAAGCTCAAGCTCGCAAATAGATGGAGGAAATTCACCATTAATTTGATTGTTCTGCAATTGTAGATACTCCAATTCTGAGCTATGACCTAATTCAACAGGTAACTCCCCATTTATTTGATTATCATTTAAATACAAACTAGATATATATTCTAAATTGCCTATTTCAGGAGGGATGGAACCTGTTAACTGATTTCCAAATAAAAACAATTCTACTATGCTCGTAAGAAGCCCTATTTCATTAGGAATACTTCCAGAAATATTATTATCAGAAAGATCTAAATACATTAAGTTTGTCATTGTTCCAATATTCCCTGATATTTCCCCATCCAATTCATTACCACTTAAATTCAAACCTAGTAAATTTTCCAAATCAAACAATTGACTTGGTAAACCCCCTTCTAAATCATTATCGGATAAATCTAAAAAGAGTAAATTCTGCAAATTAGAAATTTCCTCTGGTATGACTCCCCCAATACCCTGTTCTGAAAGATTTAGCTCGTAAGTTGACTCAATAGAATAACAATTCCCCCATAGTTCAACTTCACTTTCATCACACTGCCCACTAAGAAAAGAAAATGAAATAAAAAAAATTCCTGAAAGCATGTTTAGATTAATAATTTTTTTAATCAATCTTTAGTTCCTCGGATAAAGTAATAACATTATCCTTTTCCATTTTCTTCATTTTTTCAAATTGCCTAATAATTACTGCGTAAAGAATTACACCAAAAATATATAAAACTGCTGTTATCAAAAATATTTCATAATAATGAAACTTTAATAATCTTAACCATTCAAAAATTTTAGCACTTATAAACCATGAAGCACTCCACAAACTTGAACTAAGGGCACTTATAAGTTCTTGATTTCTTTCACCTACATAATTCATCATTAATTCATTTGATGATGGATGTGCCATATGCATAAGAGGCTGCCTTAAAATGAATGCGCTTACAGCAAAATAAATTGCATAATGGGAGGTAGCAAATAATTCAGTTATTGCTAAGGTAATCAGGCAACAAATCGATAGTCCTTGAACAAATACTATCGTCATCCAGTAACCATATTTATGTTTTAATGTAGGAACCATCAGGGAAGAAAAAAATACAAGAACAGCTGTGCCACTACCCATAATACTAAAATCGCTCGAAGAGAAATTAAAAATTGAATTAAAAAAAAGGTTTACAAAAGGTATCGTAAGTCCAGCTCCAATAGAAATTAAAATTAAAGGAGAAATAGCTTTAAAAATAAGATCCCAATCATAAGAGTTGTTTAAAGAAAAAGAATTCTTGTATCCATCAATGTTATTATTATGTTTTTCTTCTTTAATCTTAAAACCAAAAGGGATAGAAAGAAGACTAACCAAAGTAATTATCCACAGTATAATTCTTTCGTTAAAGACAATATTCACATCAAGAAAATTGGTTAAAGAAATCCAATTTAATCCACTAATTATAATGCCCGAAATGATAGTAGCCAAAGACCAAGTTGCTGCATTCAGCGATAAGGCTTGACTGCTGTTTTGAGATGTTGTATTTCGGATGATGAATGGTAATGAGCAAACGCGTAAAAACATCATTGCTATACCCCAAGAAAGAAAAGAAAGTTGGATAAAGGGAACTAAACGTAATCGTATTGATTCGATAAGTAGAATACTTATAATAGGCACAAGTATGGTAGAAACATTAAAAAATGGCTTTAACCTCTTCCCTTTTATGTAAATACCTAGTGGTAAAGAAAAAGCAAGTGCTCCTATAAATCTCAGAGAATTAAAAGATGCAATCTCTGGATCACTATAACCTTCGCTTCTTAAATATATATTTAATATTAAAATGAAAGCAACATGAACAAGACTTAAACATAATTCAACAATGAAAAGTAATAATATATTATGAGGAAGATCAATGTAACTTCGTGCAATTTTGTAGATCATTCTGTTTCAGAAGAATCTAAATTAAGTTCAATAAAATGTTTTTCAAAAAATCAATAAGAAAGATGGCGATAATTGGAGAGACATCGAATGGTGCATTATTAAAAGGTAGGAATTCTCTTATTGGCTTTAACACAATGTCCGTAAGATCATAAATGGTTCGAATATATTGATTATAAGGGTCATGAGAGATCCAACTAAGTATCACTCTAGCCAAAATAAGAAATTGAATTAATTGAAAGATATTATGAATCATCCATCTCATTATTTAAGCTTCCTTTTCATTTTATATTCACTCATATCCCATCCTGGATATCTCAAATTAGACAATCGAATAGTATCATTATCCCAAAAAGGATCGCCAGGTAATGGTACACCAAAACAGCTTAACTGATCAGGCGAAGCATTCTCAAAAATGATATTCCATGGCTTTTGTTGATGAAAAGGCCAAGAAGTGAAACCAATTGTATCATTTTTCCCTTTTTTGAAGCAGGAAGTTACTGCATATCTATATGCACCTGGTTTTGTAATATTAGTAGCTCTGTGAAAAATATCAATACCATAAGCAAAGATGGTTCCCGCAACCCCTGCAGTCGTTTTTTCATAAGGAGCTAGTAACTTTTGTATGCTAATATCTGACGAATTATCTATAAATTTTTCTGATATTTTATCTATTTTTTCACTATCTGTCCTTGTAACATAATGGGCTGGACCATGCTCCTCTGAAACATCTGAAAAGTATATTAAAAATGTAATTGAATTTTGCGTTATTTTTTTAGAAGGTACTGTAAGAGTATGATTTCCATAATCACAATGGAAAGATTGTTCAAAATCAGTTTCACCAGAAAACTTAGCCCAAGCTTGAGATTGATATAGTCTCACATCACTTGTCTCTAGAGCATCTCTAGCAAGACTAATTAATTGTGGATGTACCCCAATAAGATTCAAAGCAGGAGAGCAATCAAAAGGTATGTTTTCGAAATTTAAAAATTGTTCCTCAATAGTAACCGGGCTCCCATCGTTTTTTATTATTGGGGAACCTCCCTTTTTGTAACCAAACACTTTATCTATATCTTCGTGAACAGATTGAATTTCTTGGGCAGAAAATAAGCCTTCAATTACAACAGCACCATCTTTTTGCCACTTCTCTACATCTAAATTTGAATAATGTTTTACCAAATTATTCCATTCCTTTTTTAAATTTATTTTTATGTAAAAATGAAATGATTAGAACAATGCGTATGGTTCATTTAGTAGAATGTTTTCTAATATGATCAGGCGAAAATTAAAAATGATTTTAATTCAATTTTTTAAAATATAAAAAATGCTCTTTGGTTTTAAATACAAAAACACACCCAAGTAAAAGTGAAAAGTTTTCAAATAACTTTCCATATCCAACCATTTGGCCCTCTTTGAGACCACAACCACATTCTATGTTAAATCCACGAACCATTGCTTGAAAAACCAAAATATTAAAAAGAATAAGAAGAGAACCCGACAAAAGTGCATTTGCATTAATATAGATACCTAAAATTATACCTATTCCAATGAATAGCTCAAGCCATGGTAAAATAATTGCTACCGTATTTTCCAAACCAAAAGGCATTACGTGATAGTTTGATATCTCCCTTGCAAATTTACTTGGATCTATGATTTTATCATGACAAGCCCAAATAAATACGCCTCCTATAATAAAACGCAAAAAAACATTCATATAAGGATATATTTTATTCATATTTTGCTTGAATCAGATTTGCGTCTGTCCATTCCTTCCAACCACCCTTAAATAATAAAATGTTATTATAACCATGAGACTGTAATTCATAAGATAAATCTTCACTAGAACCACAATCACTATCACTACAATAAACAATAAATTGATCATCCATACCAATTGTATTTTCTAATTTTTCTACCAATAAATCAAAATCATCAAAACAAATTGCATTGGGAATATGTCCCTCGTTGTAAAACTCTTCCGCTCTTGCGTCAACAAAAAGGGTGTTTTCTTCAAAAAGATTTTTAGCTAGCTCTAAATCAATGCCAATAATTGAAGGTTCGGAAGTTACAGAACTAGTACTTTTTAAGACTGAAACTACTTCTACTTTTTTTTTCACAAAAGAAAGGGAACTTTCCCTTAACTGATTAAATAAAAGGGAGGTAATGACACTCACTAAAACTATGCAAGATGCCTGAATGTACAAATTCTGAAATCTGCCCATTAGTTGAATTCTAAATCAACTCCAATCTGGACCTCATCAAGAATTAACCTATCTCCCAAATTCTCAAAAAACTTACCAGATCCATATTTAACGTCATAAAGTGAACGATCAAAAACTAATTCAGCTTTTAACTTAAGTTTTGGGGATACTTCAATTATAGTTGCAGTAAAATTTATGGGGTGAGTAATATTTTTAATAGTAAGTGCAGCGTCTAGATCTAGTTGATTATTCATGATATGATTCTTATTCGAGCGAAAAGAGATTTTAGATAATGGAAAATCATTTACATTAAAAAAATCTTCGTTTTTCAAGTGTCTCTCAAGGCTTGCCTTGCCTCCGCCCTGAAGATCTGAAACAGATATAGAATTCATATCGATATTAAATTCTCCATCTATAATGCCATCAGTACTTACGTTTAAATAACCATCTTTTAGCATAATCGTACCATTATGGCCAGAAGAGACCTTTCTTCCAATCCAAGTAAGCACACTAGTATTTTGATTCACTTTATATTCTTGAGGATTTATAGTTTTGTTATTTACGGTATCAATACTCATCTCCTGTTTTATTTTTTTCTTACCACAGGAAAAAATAAGGAACAATAAAATGAACAATGTCTGAAATAGTTTGATCTTACTGTTTTTCATATGTTGTATGTTTTTAAAAATTATTTTATGTATAAAAGCTTTTTTGTGCTTAAAAAACTACCTGATTCAATACGATAAATATACAAACCACCAGGAAGATTTTCACCAAAGTCATTTCTCCCATTCCATAAAACCGAGTAAGTCCCTGCTCCTTGCTGCCTATTAACCAGAGAAATAATTTTACGACCATTTATATCATAAATACTTAAAGCGACATTTCCTTGTTTAGCAATATCATACTTGATTTTTGTAACTGGATTAAAAGGATTAGGATAATTCTGGTACAAAGAAAATTTTGACGGAAAATTAAAATCACTGATATTGAGATTACCAATTATTAGCTCTTGAGGTAAACTATCATTGCTTAGTAGGGAAAAGCCGTCAGAATCAGTTACCATAACTCCCCAGTAGTACCTTGAATCATTCTCTAATTGCAAAATAATGGAGGTATCCTCCTCAATGATTTCACTTGAGATGAAATTTGTTTGACTTAACCAATCCTCATAGGTTGTTGTATAGATGACTTGATAATGAAGTGTTTCAATAGGATCTGGATCTAAAGGTCTATTCCAAATGAATTCAACTTCTGATTGATCATGCACCGATTGATCTAGCGGATAAACAGTAAAAAAACTTCCAGGCGGTTCAGGAAACTCATCTGTATAAAACACAGAACTATCAGAATAAGAGTTACCTCCATTCGAATCCATAGAGTGAACAACCCACTTAAACATTGAATTATCTGATAAATTCAAATCTGGGATAAACCAATTAGAATCCGCATTAAAATCAAACCAAGTACCTAAATTATTTTCTTCAAAGCTCAAAATATAAGTTACTTGATCTAATGGGTCGGGATCCAATGATTCAGTCCAATAAAAGTGAGGTGTTAAAGTAGACTGGATACTACCATTAATTGGAGCAACTAAAGTAATAGGACTCGGATTTTCATTTTCTTGGTTGGTATAAAAAGTTTGATATTCTCCTTGACTCACTGTTTGGTTCCCTTCTAAATCCTCTGCAATTACCTGCCAATATATTTGACAATTATCAGGTAGAGGATCTGTAAGTGCAAAAGAAGTATCAAAAGCAACATCATAAATAAAGATTCCTGGGTCTGGAGTATCAATGATTAATTTATAAGTTACACTATCCATATTATCTTCATCATGAGATGTATGCCAAATAAACTCAGGATACACTGTAGAGATTTCCATATCAATAACAGGATAAACTAAAGAGAACGAATCTGGAGGACTCCCTCCTCCCACATGATCAGTTAACCAAATTCTTCTTGCTAAACTAGAATCAAGAATAAAAGGGTTAGGGTACTCATCCTGGTACGATGCAATTAACCAAGTTCTATCTAATTCTTCTTGATCAACAGGGTCCATAGAATGCCATTCAAAAAGCGTAGTTTTTTGGGTATCCCAAAAGTTACTGTCTGCTGCTTGCTGATACATCGCATAAAAATAAAACATCGCCCTGGAAGCATTTCCTTTATGGTCTTCCCTAGGTTCAAATACTGGGGTAGCACCATTAAGCTTTTCTGCATATTCATCAATAAATTCATTTGGAACTGTACTTTGAGAGTAATCGTTGCGATACCATGTATCTGTTTCCGTATCTATGATTTCAGAATATGGATGATT
>JAYPLH010000077.1:5568-7625 GCA_038365355.1 Fidelibacterota bacterium | reverse complement strand
AGGTTTTTGAGAATAATCTAAAAAGTGATTATTCGGAAAGAATTGCATTTCTCGGTGGACCTAGCAAAATGATCGATTTGCTAATCCCAACTCTTCTTAAAATCGGTATTAATCCTGATTCGATAAGATACGACAAATTTGGATAGAAGAGGTGATAGTTTTTATCAATTAAACAATAGAATTATTTTATTTGACAAAAACTCACCATTTTCTATAACTCACCTAGTATTTCGAATTCATGATATGTTGAATTCGATTTTTCTAAACAATCAAATGTGGAGATATCTATGATGAATAATTTGTTTAAATCAATAGGATTAGTGCTTATATCCTCTCTATTCCTATCACAGTCAGTATTTGCTGAGGTCGGATTTGGGAAGCCTGGAGAACCTGTAAATTTGGTGGTTGGATACCAACCTTACTACACGGAATCTTGGTCTGGAGTTGTTATTAATGGGAAAAAGCTCTGGAAAAAGCACCTGCCATCAGGGTCGAAAGTTGATTTTGAAATAGGTCTTCAAGGATCAGTTATTGTAGGCAAAATGCTTGGAGAAAAAAATCATATTGGATACATGGGAGACATGCCTTCTATTGTTGCATCCATGAGAGAGAAACAAGTTGATCTGAGGATGATATCTGTTCTTGGAACTTCTAAACAGCAATGTAACATTTTCCTTGTACCAAACGACGCTCCCCAATTCAGTTCAGGAATTGAAGCTGTTAAATGGATGGATGGAAAAAGGATTGCAGCACCACATGGAGCCTGCACAGACCGTTTTGCTTTACTTGCTTTTGAGCAGGCAGGAATTAAACCTAGCAAATACCTCAATCAGAATATTGAAAATATAACGAAAAACCTTGAAGCTGGAAAAATTTCAGGTGCAGCAATTTGGGAACCGACCGCATCTAAAATTGAAATGCTAGGTATTGCCAGAAGAGCAGCAACTGGAGCTGATTTTGAGGGTGATGATGCAGGTGACGCAGGCTTTCTGGTAATGATGAATGAAATTATTCAGACACGTCCAGATGTTCATAGAGGTTGGTTAGAAGCTGAATTAGATGCACAACTTTTTTTGGCTGATACAGATAACGCAAATGAAGTAGCTAAAATGGCTGATGACCAAACAGAGGGTATGGATAGAAAAATACTCTGGGCTTCTCTTTACAGAGATGAGAACAGAGTAAACAAACTTACATTGGATTTCGTGTTCAATGATAAGGTCAGAAACATGCTTAACGCTTCTGCTGCGTTCTTGGCAGGTAAGAAAAAATTTGGAAAGAGGACAACTCTTCGTCCTCAAGCAGTTTACGATGAGGTTGCAAGGCAAGTCTTAGCAGATCGTGGCTTGAAGAGTCCACTTGGCAAAATTGATGGTGTGCCCCTCTCAGAATATAGACCATAGTCCAGTCCTCGTTTAAACCTCCTCATATAAATATTGGGGAGGTTTTCCAATTTTTATCCAATTAAATAACTTTGTTTTATGATTGCCAAATCTGAGCCGTCTAATTCACAGATCGTCTTATATAAGATTGGTAAGGCCTTAAAAACACCAACGCCTTATCTCACAATATTTGGAGTTTCTTTATGGTTGGGTGCCTACTATTTATTTTGCGAAGGATGGAGACTGCCACTTTTTAACAAACTACCTGGCCCTTATGAAGTAATAGTAGAATGGTTGAACCCGGATCCTGATTGGGGAATCTCATTATATTCTCCTGAATATCATGATCACATTTATTATAGCTGTAGAAGGATACTAATTGCTTTTGCTATAGCTACTGGAATTGGAGTCCCACTCGGTCTATTTATGGGATGGTCCAAAAAATTTAGAGATTATTCTTTTCCGATACTAGAAACCTTAAGGCCCATTCCAATACTCGCTTGGGTACCTTTAGCAATTTTGATGTTTTCTGGGCTCGAAACACCAGTCATTTTCCTTGCCACATTAGCTTCTCTTTTTGTTACAACTTTAAACACTCTTTTAGGTGTAAATTCAATCGATGAATCTTATTTCAGGGCAGCAAAATGTTTAGGAGCAAGTAATACTGATGTATTC